>CAZAJH010000186.1:0-4055 GCA_964485385.1 uncultured Flavobacterium sp. | reverse complement strand
ATACGGTGCCGATACGTTGCGTTTGTACGAAATGTTTTTGGGTCCGCTTGAGCAAGCCAAACCTTGGAACACAGCAGGAATTACTGGTGTTTCGGGCTTTTTGAAAAAATTATGGCGTTTGTATTTTGACGATAACGGTTTGGTTGTAACCAACGACGAACCTTCAGCAGAAATGTACAAATCGCTCCACAAAACCATCAAAAAAGTAACCGAAGATATCGAGAATTTCTCTTTTAATACTTCGGTTTCACAGTTTATGATTTGTGTGAATGAATTGGCACAACTCAAGTGCCGTCATCGTGCTATTCTAGAGCCATTAGCTATTATTATTTCGCCTTATGCACCGCATATTGCAGAAGAATTATGGTATAATTTGAAATTAAAAGATTCAACTATTGAAGGATTGAAAGATTATGAAGGAATTTCTAAAGTAGCTTTTCCTGTTTTTGAAGAAAAATATTTGGTGGAAAGCGAAAAAGAATACCCCGTTTCGTTCAACGGAAAAATGCGTTTTACCATCAAATTGCCTTTAGATTTGACCAAAGAGCAAATTCAGGAAATAGTGATGGCTGATGAACGAACCATAGCCCAATTGGCGGGAACTACGCCAAAGAATATTATTATTGTTCCCGGAAAAATTATTAACCTTGTAGGATAATATACGAGTTAGAAATCAAAAATCCCGATGGAAACGTCGGGATTTTTTTGTGTTAAAATTTTTTTAAAAATGCAGTCGTGGCAAAATCTTTGATTTAAACCGTTAAAACAGACTGCTTATGAAAACCACTTTCCTCATTGTAGTATGCTTCTTGGTTTCTTGTGTTGAAGTTTTTGCTCAAGATACCAAAAGTTCAATCGAAAAGCCACATCAGTTTCAAGTCGATTTATCGGGATTTTCATCACCCATTTTGAATCGAAATTTCGTTGGGTTTGCCATGGATGTTAGGTATTACGTTAAACCAAAATGGTCAACAGGTCTTCATTTTTCGGCCACATCAAAAAAAATCACTACCGATTTTTCTATTGGAGCTTCCGAACCCGATATCACTTATTTCAGTTTTGGTTGGGTCAATCAACTGGATTTGATCCAACAACCCGATATACGAGTGGGTATTAATCTTAACAATGGTTTGGCAATTGTTAACCTTAGAGATCGCTCTGAAACTGAAATTATTTACGACGAATTTGGTGCCACGGAGGTTCCCGTTTCCAAAGCCAGAAACTTTTTTTATGTTGTTGAGCCGGGCATATCTGCTTCTTTCAGGGTTTTTAAACACCTTGATTTTGCTGATATTTTCGTAACTACCCAAGCCAAATACCGAAAAGCATTTGGTAATCCTGAATTTGCTACAAGCGATGGTTTTTCAGGTCATTATCTTGGTGTGGGACTTTCGCTAGTGGGCTTGTTTGAGGATTAAACAGAAAAGGGATAAAAGTTGAACTAGTAACAACAAAAAGTTAAATTACATTGTTGCACCCTTTTTCAAAACTAATTTTGTATATCTAAAACTTTATTATATGAAAAAAATAGCAATTGTTTTTTTGTTTACACTTTCGGCGGCTAGTTTTGGTCAGGTAAAAGAAATGTCAAAATGTTCGAAAGATTCTACTTGTTTTAAAGATGTTAAAATTACTACTACAATCGGAATCAATGCACAAGTTATGGATTTTAAAATCAATGATTTGTTAGACCGTCAAGGATTGCCCACGATTGAGACCGTTATGCCAGAACTCACTCTTGGGATTAATTTTTATGGAAAAAAAGTATCTGTAGATACGGAACTCGGCATCTTGTATGCTAATCCGGATCGAAATGGCAACGAAACCAAATACATTTCGTATGCAGCCCGATTGCGAGCTCACTACAACTTGGTGAATCAAACTAAGTTTGCTTTTACCACGGGTTTAAATTTTGCTTTTTCAGGAAATGAATTGGATATTTACTCTAAAAGCAACATCATTGATTTGAATGATTTGAATCCGAGTTTCAACACAGGCCACGTTAGTTTAAAAAACAATATGTTTTATGCAGGGCCTTCCATTGCCGCCTATCTTTTTAAAAGTTCTAAATTTCCCGTTCGTCTCAATGCGGGTTATGAATTTGCTTTGTCACGCGGGCGATGGAACTCCGACTTTGGTTCGGTAATCAATACGGTAAACGAAAGAGGAAATAACCGCTTCGTATTTGGTATTACCCTGTTATAATACATTCTTACCTAGTACACTAACCTAAATTCGTAATTGAATTTAGGTTTTTTTGTAACCTTTTTTGATTTTTACGTATAATCAACAAAAAAAAGTATGAAAAAACACGAAATACATACGCTAACCAAAAAAGCGGGATTTAGTAGTATGAAAGAAGAATTGACCAAAGAAGTGGAACAATTTTTAGATAAAAAAGTAAACGAAGGCTATGAAGTTGTTGCTGTGAGCTTTACTTATTTTGAAGCTACAGAACTGATTGCCTTTATCACCTTATGCCGATAAATGCCATCTTGTCATTTTTAAAAAATGGCGTGTAATTTGATACTAATTTTGTAAATTTAAAAACTAAAAAAATAGAAGTATGTTAGGATATTATGTCATTATTGGATTAATTGCTTTGTGTAGTTGGTTGGTTAGTGCTCGACTCAAAAGCAAGTTTGAACACTATTCCAAATTGTCGTTGCGCAACGGAATGAGTGGTGCTGAAATTGCTGAAAAAATGCTTGCGGATCACGGAATTACAGGTGTTCAAGTAATTTCTACACCCGGACAGTTGACAGATCATTACAACCCCGTGAATAAAACGGTAAACTTAAGTGAAGCAGTCTACAACCAACGCAATGCGGCAGCAGCGGCTGTTGCAGCTCACGAATGTGGACACGCCGTACAACACGCACAAGCCTACCAATGGTTGACCATGCGTTCTAAAATGGTGCCTATGGTAAATGTATCTTCTACGCTATCACAGTGGTTGATTATGGGTGGCTTGATTTTAGGAATTGCTTCTAAAGGAACTAGTCTTGGTTTGATAGTAGCTGTAATTGGTTTGGTGATGATGGGAATTGCTACAGCTTTTAGTTTTATTACCTTACCTGTTGAATACGATGCGAGCAACAGGGCTTTGGCTTGGTTGAAAAACAAGAATATGTTGAGTCAACAGGAATATGCTGGAGCAGAAGACGCTCTAAAATGGGCTGCAAGAACGTATGTGGTAGCGGCTTTGGGTGCTTTGGCCTCGTTGTTGTATTGGGCTGTTCAGATTTTGGGCAGAAGAGAATAAACGACAGAATACAAAAAACAAATTCCCAATAGGGGAAATACTAAAATCCGTTTTGTGTAAGCAAAGCGGATTTTTTTGTAATACTCTCAGCCTTCTCAATGCTTCTCTGTGTACTAATTCCTGAAACTATTTTGCAATTTGTGTCAAATAAGCAATGATAGAAAACCAAGCTAAAGTATGAATCAGCAAGCATTTGAAGTAACTTTTACTGGAGTTGAAATGTTTGTACGCTTGGTAACTAGCATAAGCTAGACTCACGGGAACCATGATGAACATAAAAACTATTCCCAAATTGGGTTGTTCGGCATTGCCCGGGAACAAGTAGTATAAAAGCGCTGCAACCGAAATGTAAAGGATATAAAAACTTAAGGTTAACGTTTCTTTTGAAAATGAGTTGAGGTTCATGAGATGGGTTTAGTGTTTAAAGTTGGATTTGTCGTTCGATTTGTTGTTCCAAAGAGATGAATGTTTCGGTTCGGGAAACGCCGTCAATGGGTTGGATTTTTTGGTTGAGTAATTGCATCAAATGTTCGTTGTCGCGGCAAATGATTTTGATAAGAATACTCCAATTTCCGGTAGTATAGTGGCATTCGAGTACTTCTGGAATTTTTTTGAGCTCGCGTACGGCTTCGGCATTGTTGGCCGCTTTTTCGAGGTAAACACCAATAAATGCCATGGTTTTGTAGCCCAAAACTTTGTTGTTGATGGTAAACTTGGAACCTGAAATAACACCAGCTTCTTCTAATTTTTTTAAACGTTGGTGAATGGCAGCACCAGAGATGCCGATTTT
>CAZAJH010000185.1:0-4069 GCA_964485385.1 uncultured Flavobacterium sp. | reverse complement strand
GTAAGCAAATGCAAATAAGCCGATTTCATATTGAGGTTGTGTGCTGCGTCTTTTTGTAATAATAAAACCGAAAAGCCATTGACTGCAATTCCTAAAACAGCTAACCAAATCACCAAATCAGATGCGATAGGGTGCGGATTAAAGAATCGTTCAACTGCGCCATAAATTAAAAGAAGGGCCACAATAACCAGTGTAGAAGCATTGACAAAAGCCGCTATGAGTTCGGCGCGTTTATAACCAAAAGTATGATCAATTGAAGCTTTTCGGCGTGATAATTTATGTGCGATTAAACTAAAACCCAGCGAAAGGACATCTGAAAAATTGTGTAAGGCATCTGAAATAAGTGCCAAACTTCCCGACACGATACCGCCTACAACTTGAGCGATAGTGATGAGTAAATTTAACAGAATGGAATACACCAAATTTTTGCCTTTAACTTCGTGTTTGTGAATGTGAACGTGGCTCATTCTTAATTGGGAGTAACCGTTGAATAGATGTGAAAACCGATTTCAAAATAAAGAATCCCAATTGGAATGTTGAGCAACATAAACAATAAGGTTTTGAGGATTTTATTTTTAAGAACGCTTTTTTTGAAAAACTCGATAGACAATTGAACAAACAAAAAGCCGTTGATTAAAAAAGCGGTTGTGCAAAAAAACAAAGCAAAATAAATAATGCTATTGAAATGCGAAAAGTAATAAAACAACAAAATCAGCGAGCCTGTTAAAAAACTCGCCAGTGCTGCTTTGTTTCCGTTGGAAATGGCTTTTTCGGTAGTATGTAACTCGTTAGTCAATTTAGGAACAGTTTATTTTGTTGACTCTGTTGGCGTGTCTTCCACCTTCAAAATCGGTGTTTAAAAAAGTAGCTACAATTTCTACTGCTTGGGGAACAGAAGTAAATCGGGCGGGAATACTAACCACATTGGCGTTGTTGTGTTGGCGCGCTAAAGCCGAAATTTCTTTTGTCCAACACAAGGCACATCGAATCCCTTGGTGTTTGTTGGCCGTCATGGCAATGCCGTTGCCCGAACCACATATCACAATGCCGAAATCGGCTTTTTGGGTTGCAACATCCACGGCTACAGGATGGCCAAAATCAGGATAATCCACACTGTCGGAAGTGTCGGTTCCGTGATTGATGACCTCGTGACCTTTGGCTTCTAAATAATCGACAATGGCTTTTTTATAATCGGGTCCTGCGTGGTCGTTGCCGATGGAAATTTTCATAGTTGTGTATGTTGTTTTATCTTTACAAAAATAGTAATAAATATAAAGAATTATACTGAATTTCAAATAAAAAACCCATTACGTTTACTGCTTTCTTGAGTGTCTTTGACGACAATTCCCTTTCTTGGGAAAAACACCTTCCGATTCCTGATGCTATTTTTACCGAAATGCTAGCCATAGCGCCTGATAAACGAGTTATTTGTACACTTAACCAAACTGTTTCCTTCCATTGTGCGATGATGCCAAAAGGTCATTTTCATTATATTTTAGTGAACAACGAAACGTGTAAAAAACTGAAGTTGCATGTGAATGACGAAGTAGAAGTAGAAATTGTAAAAGACGATTCAAAATACGGTATTAACATTTCTGAAGAATTGGAAGAGGTGCTTTTTTCGGATCCGGAAGGCTGTTTGCTTTTCCATCAATTAACTCCCGGAAAGCAACGGAGCTTGATTCACATCATTAATAAAATTAAAAGTTCTCAAACTAGAATTGAAAAATCGTTTGTGATTCTAGAACACCTAAAACGACAAAAAGGGATGCTGGATTTCAAGAAGTTAAACGACGATTTTAAGGAATTTAGACAGAAAAATACGATTTAATTATTTTTATAAGTTATTTTAAATCCTTGCTTTTTTTACAATTCAAATGTTAAAATATTGCGTTGTTAATTCTATTTTGCAATTCGTTGATATTCAGCTAACTTTAAATTAACACCAATTGTTGATAAGTTGGAATAGAAAATTAGAAGTTTTTGGAGGAGGTATTTTGAAATTTTGTAATCCAAAACGGAAGTGAAAAAAACAAATTTAGTTTTGCCTTTTTTTGGAAAAGTTTTCAATACAAAAAAACCAGTTTTCAACAGAAATCAACACCAAAAGTTATTTACAAAAACAGTAGTTTTTAGGTTGTGAACAACTGTTAACTATTTCTAAAAATTAGCTCAAAATGAGTACTTTATTTTGGGATAACCTTGTTGATAAATAGGTATAAAAAAGGAAAACTTCAAAATCAAATCATTCTTCAAAAAGTTATGTCAACAATTAACACACTATAATAACCACCATAAATAAATTTAAATTTTAAAATTTGTTTTTGTTGTTTTTAATTGATGTTGAAAAGTTTTCATTTTTGGATAAAAAAATTAAAATGGAGAAAAAAGACTATACAATTTTTAAAGGATTGTCAAGGTTATCTAAAATATCTTTTACTTGTTGCACATCGTTGGGATGTACTTTCAATTGAATGCCACCGTAAGCAATAGTAGCCAATGGGTCAACCGAAATTAAATTCTCGTTTTGAAATAAATACCGAATCCCTTCATGGTCCAAAACCGATTTGAGTATTGTGATTTCGTGTGCAAAATTAAAGACAGCAACAGTGATGAATTCGGTCATTTTTAAATTTTTTATAAAAATACAAAAGTTATATTTACGATAAATCTTACTATTCATTACTATTTACTACTCACTATTCACTAATTTTACACCAATTAGAAATGAATTATGAGTAAGAAACCCAAAAAATTCGGAAAAAAAGACAAATCATTTTCCGATAAAATTTTAAAAATCCTTTCCAAAGAAGCGAATAAACCGTTCAACTACAAACAAATTTCAGCTAAGTTAGAACTCAACGATACCAAGAGCCGCAATGAGATCATTAAAGATTTAAAGATTCTTGCTGCTCAAAAGAAAATCATCGAAACCGAACCAGGAAAATATTTAGTCAAAGCCACTAGCCAAGAATATTACGAAGGAACGATTGACATGACTTCGCGTAAAACAGCTTATTTTGTTTGCGAAGAGTTGGAACACGATGTCTTTATTCCTTTTGTCAATTTGAATCATGCACTTGATGGCGACAAAGTAAAAGTGTATGTCTACAACCGCAGAAGTTCTCGTAAACCCGAAGCGGAAGTCATCGAAATTTTAGAACGCGCTAAAACCGAATTCGTTGGTGTGATTGATATTCAAAAGAACTTCGGATTTGTAACGACAGCCAATACCAAAATGTATACCGATATTTTTATTCCAAAAAATAAAATAGGCGATGCCGAGCACGGTGATGTGGTTTTGGTAACCTTGGAAGATTGGCCTAAAAAAGCCGATTCTCCTTTTGGTTCAGTGATTAAAGTACTCGGAAAACCGGGCGAACACAATACCGAAATTCACGCTATTTTAGCCGAATACGGTTTGCCGTACGATTTTCCGATTGAAGTGGAAGCTTTTGCGAATAAAATAGATACGTCTATTACACCTGAAGAAATTGCGAAGCGCCGCGATATGCGTAATGTGTTGACGTTTACTATCGATCCAAAAGATGCCAAAGATTTTGACGATGCCTTGTCGTTTCAAGTATTGGAAAATGGCAACTACGAAATAGGCGTTCACATTGCTGATGTTTCGCATTATGTGCAAGAAGGAACGATTTTGGATGACGAAGCCTACAACCGAGCCACTTCGGTGTATTTGGTGGATAGAGTAGTACCGATGTTGCCCGAAGTGTTGTCTAATTTTGCTTGCTCGTTGCGTCCTCATGAGGAAAAATACACTTTTTCAGCTATTTTTCAACTCAATTCCAAAGCAGAAGTAGTCGATTCGTGGTTTGGAAGAACGGTGATTTATTCGGATCAACGTTTTGCTTACGAAGAAGCGCAACACCTTATCGAAAGCAAACAAGATACTATTCCGGCTGAAATTTCATTGACAGGTGCAGCGTATAAAGTCGATTCAAACATTGTAGAAGCTACACTAAAATTAGATGAATTAGCCAAAATTCTCCGTAGAAAAAGGATGAATGCTGGAGCTATTTCATTTGATAAAGTTGAAGTAAAATTCAAT
>CAZAJH010000184.1:3147-4082 GCA_964485385.1 uncultured Flavobacterium sp. | reverse complement strand
AGGAAAGGCTTGGGTTGAAGACAAGAAGAAAAAGGCGAAAAATACCGCTAAAAAAATAGGTGATAAAATATTGAATTTCCTAGGAATTAAAAAACAATTCAAAACTAGTAATGGCGAAACACATACGCTTTATTTCAAAGGTAAAGAAGAAAATTTAACTCTTATGGTGGCTAGTAACCCAAAAACATTCAAAGATTTTCTAAAACAAATAGGAACTGTTTCCGGAGATAAAGCAACTGCAAAAAAACTAGCTGAAGATGAGTTTAATCTATTACAAACAGCTATTAGTAAAAAGAATACGGGTTCAAATAATGATGAATACCAAAAAGAACAAACCAAGAAATATGAAAAAGTAACTCAACATGTAGTCACATTAAGTAACTATATGCCTCCTCTGTTTGATATTACAGATATTGGTAAGTTTGAATTGAATTTTGGCTCACTAAATGCAGACGGTTATGGTACTAAAATGGAAGTTAAAAACTTACATAAAACAACAAAACCCCCAATTGGATCTGCTCCTGGTGTAACAAACGACTCATACGAGTACCTAAAAAAAAGAAGAAATGGAAGTTCAACTTACTATATTCTTGGTCATTTATTGAATCATAATATGGGAGGTAGCGGAAATGATTTTAGAAACCTAACACCGTTATCTCGAAAAGGGAATAAAGAGCATAATGTGAGTATTGAAGAAACCGCTAAAGAACACTTACAAGCTGGAAAAGTAATCAATTATACGGTTATTCCAGATTATGGTTCGCCAAATAAGGTAAAAAACAAACCCGCTACTGTCTCTGATAAAAAGCAAAAGATAGTTGATGCTGAGGAAAAAACACCATTCCAAGTAAATTATATTTTTGAATCTTGGGAAAAAGAAAAGCCTGCAAACAAATTTTCAAAAACAGATAACTTCAAAAACGAAAGTGATTTTA
>CAZAJH010000184.1:0-3137 GCA_964485385.1 uncultured Flavobacterium sp. | reverse complement strand
GTGGTGGTAATCCGCCTAAAATATTCTCGTTCAAAAACAAAACATTATCAGAACTTACTGGTGCGGGAATTGACCCTGCAGTGGCTCAAAAAATTAAAGACAGACAGAAAAGTAATCTTATAATTACTGATTATGAAGGTCAATTGGGAGCTACCAAAGAGGCAATTCTAAATGCAATCAAATCAGTTGATGATACATATACCGATATTTCTCAAAACTAAGAATAAAATTCATGCCTTTCCAAGCCTTAAAAAAATATATTCTTTACCAACTTTCTGACGACGATACAGGAGAAAATTTTGATTTTTCCAATTCGTTCTCCGATGTTTTGCAACGTCCTACCACACACACCGAAGCAGTGGTTTTGCTCGTTGCTTTGGTGCCGCATATTTTACCTCATTTTTTCGACGAAATCATCAAAGAATTGCATCCCGAAGGCGGCGAATTGCCCGAATTTGGCGGGGCACGCGATGGCAATCACAGGGGAATATTGCCCACAGGCGAAACCGTTCAATACATTTTAGCTGAAAATGACGTCAACCATCGACTCGAAATACAACAACTATTTTCGCCTGAACATTGGTTTTACAAAGAAAATATTTTGACTTTAGAAGAAGTAAAAGAAGGGGAACCGCTAATGAGTGGCAAACTACTCTTGTCTGCCGAAGTGGTTCATTTGTTGAGTTTTGGAGAAAAAAAGGAACCTAAATTTGGACTCAATTTTCCGGCACAACGCATTGCTACTCGTCTCGAATGGTCCGATTTAATTGTCAATGATAGCATAAGAACCCAAGTCGATCAAATTAAGTTGTGGGTCAAACACCAACACACTTTATTAAACGATTGGGACATGAGCCGCCACGTTTCACCCGGATTTCGTTGCCTTTTTTACGGACCACCTGGAACAGGAAAAACGCTCACAGCTACCTTGTTGGGAAAAGAGTTTGACCGACCTGTTTTTCGTATCGATTTGTCGCAAGTGGTATCCAAATACATTGGTGAAACCGAGAAAAATCTGGAGAAAATATTCATGCAAGCCGAAAACAAAGATTGGATTTTATTGTTTGATGAAGCCGATGCCCTTTTTGGTAAACGCACCAACACCAAATCATCAAATGATCGGTATGCCAACCAAGAAGTCAGTTATTTGCTGCAGCGTGTGGAGCACTTTAATGGTCTGGTTATTCTCACTTCCAATTTTAAGAACAATATAGATGAAGCTTTTTTGCGGCGTTTTAATTTGATTGTAAAATTTGCAAAACCTACCATAGAAGAGCGTTTGAAGTTATGGACCAATGCCCAACCCAAGGGCATCGCAGTAGAGGAAGAGGTAATCGCCTTGTTGGCAAGCCAATACGAATTAACAGGAGCTCAAATTGTTTCGGCAGTCATGCAGGCTTCTTTGCTGGCTATTGAGGCCAATTTGAAAGTACTCACCAAAGAACATTTATTGGCTGGAGTACGGGCCGAATTCAACAAAGAGGAGCGCCAGTTCAACGCTTTTTAGGTTGCGGTTAGAACTTTTCGCCGTGTTGCGACAAATCGAGTCCTACGTCTTCCGATTGCTCCGATACTCGAATAGGAATAATGCGATTGGTGAGTTTGAAGAGCATGTAAGCACCTCCAAAGGTATAAACCG
This sequence comes from uncultured Flavobacterium sp., assembly GCA_964485385.1. Lineage (GTDB taxonomy): Bacteria > Bacteroidota > Bacteroidia > Flavobacteriales > Flavobacteriaceae > Flavobacterium. The sequence goes on along the minus strand of CAZAJH010000184.1, from coordinate 1,498 downwards.
AAACCAAAGCCAAAGCCATCATGTGGTGCGCAAATACCGACCAACCTCCGTGAACTAAACTCGCATTTTCGCCTTGCGCAAAAACAGCGGTCAGCAACATGCCCATGATGCCACCCACACCATGACAAGCAAAAACATCGAGCGTATCGTCGATTTGTTTGAGTTGCTTCCAATACATCATTTTGTTGGAAACCAACGCCCCAATACAACCAAAAGCCATACTTTGAGGAATGGAAATATAACCTGCAGATGGTGTAATTACCACCAAGCCAACTACTGCCCCAATGCAGGCGCCAAGTGCCGATACTTTTCGTCCGTTCAAGCGGTCAAAAAACACCCAAGTCATCATGGCCGAAGCCGAAGCAATGGTTGTGGTAGCAAATGCCATAGCAGCAGTTGCATTGGCTGCCAAAGCCGAACCCGCGTTAAACCCAAACCAACCAAACCAAAGCAAACCCGTGCCAAGCAATACAAACGGTATGTTCGTTGGGATGTGTTCGCTGTTTTTCCGTTTGCCCAAAACAATCACTCCGGCCAATGCGGCAAAACCCGCACTCATGTGAACCACGGTGCCGCCAGCAAAGTCTTTCACCCCAAAATAACTGCACAACAACCCTTTGGGATGCCAAATCATATGGCACAAAGGCGTGTAAATAAAAAGAGTAAACAAACAAATAAAGAGCAAGAACGATATAAATCGGATGCGTTCAGCCAAAGCGCCAGTTATGATGGCGGGCGTAATAACCGCAAATTTCATCTGAAAAAGAGCATACAGTACAAACGGAATCGTTGAACCCAAGTTTTGGTGTGGTAGTCCTTCTACTTGATCAAAAAAAGCAAAGTCGAGCGGGTTTCCAACCACGCCATAATGAACGCCATGAATAGTAAAGCCAATGGGTTGCCCAAACGACAAGCTGAATCCAACCACTACCCAAAGCAAACTGATAACACCGAGGCAAATAAAGCTTTTGAGCATGGTAGAAATGACATTTTTTTTGCCCACCATACCGCCGTAAAAAAACGAAAGCCCAGGTGTCATAAGCAACACAAGACACGAAGCCGTGAGTAACCATGCTACGTCAGACGTATGGATGGCACTACTGGGTAAAAATCCGTTTTCGATAGTAGCGTTTTGGTGTGGCCAAAATAAACCGATAGTAGCCACCACGGCAGTAATCGAAAAAGCAACAATCCATCTTTTTTCAATTTTCATATATACCCTATTTTTTACAGGGTAAAATTATAAAAAGTTCTATTTTTATAAAACATAACCCTATTAAAAATAGTAATTCAATTGCATTTTTATTAAAAATAAAGAAACAAACCTTCTTTTTTGGTTTTATAACAATTTAAAACCAAGGGTAAAGCTAAATCCATAAAAAAAGCCCTTGAACGGGTATTCAAAGGCTTGGTTTATAGGTAAAAAGGGTTTACAAACTCGTCACGGTGGTTGACTTTCTGTCGTCGTAAACGCTTTTTGATAGTTCGGACAGCAATT
>CAZAJH010000183.1:0-4084 GCA_964485385.1 uncultured Flavobacterium sp. | reverse complement strand
CTTCACAAATGTCTTCAAAGTAATTGACTTCGTATGGTGATGATGTATCATTAGAAGAAAAACAAATTGTTTTTTTGTTGGGATTGAGTTGATATTCTTTGAAAAATTCTTCTTTAGTCATTGCATTTTTTTCATCAAAATAACACTCAAACTGTGGACTTCCTGTCACTTTAATTTGATTTTTCTTAATCTCAGGATACACCGTTTCTAGTTCGTGCTTCATTATTTCTGACCACGTAAAATAATAGTCGTAACGTGATACCAATCGGGCTTTTGGTACATTATCCCATGAAAAAATCATGGTGGCTGTTTTGATTTGATGGTGATTGCAATAATTGATAATCGGAGAAGTCGTCACAGAGCGTTGGTGAAGGTTCAGAACTATATCCGGATTTACTTTATCAATCATACTGCCCACTTCACGGTAAATCTTGGTTTTGGCAATTAATCGATTGTAGAGTTTGTCTGTAAACAGAATAGCTGGATACGATTTGGACAAAAGCCAACCCAATGTTTCAGAAACTCTAGCCAACAGTTTTCGTTTAAACCCTTTCTTTTTATTGTTCCAAAAACAGAGTATGGTTTCGTTTTGCAGTACTTTTTTATTGTATAGAAGTCGCGCATACACAACAACTTCACGTAAGGTTCTTGCCAAAGGAGGTTCTGTAGAAAAAGGGATAAAACAGTATTCTTTAATTCCGCTAGTAACTTGATTTACTTGTTGTATGGCAAATTCTGGGATTTGATAAAAAACAGTAATTTCAAATCCTCTCTGTTGGAGCTCCTTCAAAAAATTTGAATACAAAAAATTTCTAACCGCTACACCATCTGGTACTATCAGAATAATCTTCATGAAGCCTATTAGTTTATTTTTGGGCAATAAAAATCAGATTGTTGTACCCTGTCTTTCGATTGTAGGTTATTCCTTTGAGTTGGTAATACTCTTCGAGCGAATAAATTTCAATTTTGGTAAAACCCACACTATTTATATCGTTGTACAAATCTGATTTTTTATAATAATAGCCTGGTACTTTATAACCGTTGTAACCTGTAGTTCGATGACCAACTTTATCCTTGTAGTAAAAAGAAAGAAGATTACGCAATCTGAAGTAATTGGTTTTCAAAAAAGTACCTTCTTGGTTGTGAACAGTTCCGATTAACACTCCATTGGGTTTTGCAATTTGATATGCATTTTTAAAAATCGAGAGACGGTCTGCTTTTTCAACCACATACGTAAGCATGCTGTTTAGTATAGTAACCAAATCAAATGCATCGGTTACTTTGTTGTATTCTTTGGCATCGATAACCAGTGTTTCTGTAATGGTGTCTATCTTCCATACTTTCAGATTTTCATTGCACTTCGTAATCATATTTTGAGCAATATCTGAAGCAATAATCTTAGTCGGATTAAAAGTTCTGGCTATTGCTTCTACTTCTCTTCCTGTGCCGCAACCAAATATTTTTATCGTTTTTATTTCACCACTATTCGCATAGCGCTCTTTGGCCTTTTCAAACATAAACAGTTCAAAGTCAGTGGCATTTTTAATACCATCTTGAACATCAATTACATTGTCAATTTCCCAAAACTCTTTGTTTTCAATTTTCATTTTCTATTTTTTTCGCATTAACATCGTAACGTGCATACAGGAGAACAACCTCGACAAGGAAGTAGCTGATTTTTCCCAATCTTCTTTGTGCCATCTTTTTCCTATTGCTATTTTTTTCTCTTCAGAAATAGGCAACATATTGAGCAGAAAAAACCATTTAGACTGACCTAATAAACCTCTTCGTTCTTCGATAGTAAAGGCGTTTTGGTACTTGTAAAATGTTTTTTTAGTAAAAGGCCATTCCCAAGCGGCATCACTTTGAAAAGGACGGTAAATGGTACGAATCATTTTTATTGGCAGACTTGTTTCGAGCGGGTCGTAACTAATAATCACACCATTTGTGGCCAATTTTTCATTTAAAGTTGCAATCAATATGTCAACATTAGGAAAATGGTGTAATACACCGTAGGCATAAATAATATCAAAATCTCTATCTGGAAATTCTTCGGATAAAAAATCGGCTGCAACGGCTTTGGCGTTCGGAATATCTTTTAACTTATCGTTGAGTTTAGCAATAGCCACATCGCTCAAATCAAGTCCGATGTATTCTTTGGCATTACTAGCCAAAAAAAGCGATAAATTATTACCCGAAAAACAACCTAAATCCAATACTTTCTTGTTGGTTAAATCACCAAACCATTTTTTGTGTAATTCATAAGACTCGTCAAGAATACCAATATTTCTTCGGATATTTTTAAGCGTTTTCTCGCGCAACCTAGACCATAATTTGGTAGCAAAATTTTTCTTTTTGTTATTGTAGAACTCTTTTTGCTTAACGTTGGTTTCTAGTATTTCCTCTTTTGATTTCATGGTAGTATTTTAAACGGCAAATTTAATATAAATTTATTTAAGGTTCTTAAATATCTTTTTAAAGAAAACCAGTACTTTGGCAATGGATTGCTTGTGGTTTTTTAATCGCTTTTCAACCAGCGCATACATCGAAAAATAAAAAGGTTTTATAATCCAATGTCTTGTATTTTCGTAAAGAAAAAGTTGACTTCCAAAACCTTCCTTAAATCGAACCACTCCCGAGCTTCCTCCAACTGAAATATCATAACTCTTGTAACCCAATTGTATGGACAATTTAATTAAGGCATCGTGCATAAAAAAAGAAATGGGTAAATCTTGAAACTCATGAACCACACCGCCATTGATATAAGTAAATCGTTTTCCACAAACCATCACATAAACAGCACCTACAATTTTATTTTGATAGAGACACACTCCTATTTTAGCCACATCTTTGGTTATGTATTCTCGTAAGGTTGCTTTCATCGAATCGTAGGATCGCAAAGGATACCCTTTTTGAAGCGCATTTTTAACAAAACAATCGTAGGCTAGAGCAATTTCAGCCTCTGATGATACGAATTTGAATTCAAAATCATACTGTAGTGCTTTTTTTAGGTTTCGTTTGTGATTGCTACTCCATTTTTGAATGACTTGCTCGTAATCGTTGCTTGTCAAATCAATCAAACGCATTCCGTAAAGCGGAATAACATATTTGAACTTAGTGCCTTCTACGCCCGAATAGAAACTACTTTTTTCGGAAAGAGTAGTCATCGTATAATTGTGAAAATTAGTGCCGCTTTTAACAAAAGGAACATTAATTTGAAAGTAGCAACAATTCGTTTTTTTGGCAAAATTTAAAAGATCGCTGAGGCACGTTTCAATAGCATTTTCGTGGTGTTCATCGATAACAGGACCTGACGGAACACACAAAAATTTAAAAAAACCAACTTTAGCGATTACCATTCCACAACCCCCAATAATGGTTTCATTTTGAGTAATGATATAAAAAGAATAATCAAATCCGTATACCTGATAGGCCTTTATCCAATCGGAAAGTTGATTGTACAAACCTCTTTCAGAATTTTGCAAGAAGTTATCCCATTGATCAAGCCAATGTTGGTCTTTGGTGAAAAAAGCTTTACTCATTTAGGGTAGTAAAAGGAATATCAAAATTATTTTTTATAAAAATACTACCTTTTTCATCAATACCAAAAACCGTTGCTTGGTATCGACCAAGAAAGGCAATCAATTCTGACAAAGTCGGGTTCCAAATGGCGCCATTTTTGATTTTTGTGGCCAAATATTCAAAGTTGCTAACGGCAGCATTATTCAACTGATTATTGTCTTTGATGAGTTTACCGTGATGGTGTTTCATGTCGACCGAAAAGTACGTATGTGCAATAAAAAGTCCTTTTTCTTGTACCAACAAGTCAATATTCTGGACTGACAAACCATGAGTAAAATCAACCAACTCAATAGTTTGAAAAACAACAAAATTGGTGTTGTTTATTTTATGATTAAAAATTACAGGTGTATACAGTGCCACTTTAAAAGGATGGTTTTTGATGCGATTCCAACTCAGTAATGATTTTAAAACCATCAGGGTAACTGGCAAAATATTTCTGATGAAATTGAAAATGGCCAACGGTTTTTTCTTTTGAACCAATTGCCTGATAGCCGAAATAGAA
>CAZAJH010000182.1:3255-4095 GCA_964485385.1 uncultured Flavobacterium sp. | reverse complement strand
GATTTTTTACCATCCCACATTAAGTTGTTTACAAAACGTGTTACTAACTGATCGTTAAACTTTGGATCTGGTAAAAGAGGTCTTTTTTTGGCCTGTCTTTTTCTCATGTCTTTTCTTTAAAAGTTTTTAAAATTACTTTTTAGCTTCTTTTGGGCGTTTAGCACCGTACTTAGATCTTCTTTGTGTTCTTCCTGCTACACCTGAGGTATCAAGCGCACCACGCACAATGTGGTATCTAACTCCTGGTAAATCTTTTACCCTTCCGCCTCTCACTAATACTATCGAGTGCTCTTGTAGATTGTGTCCTTCTCCAGGGATGTAAGCATTCACCTCGTTTCCATTAGTCAAACGCACACGCGCAACTTTACGCATTGCAGAGTTTGGTTTTTTTGGAGTAGTAGTGTAAACACGCGTACAAACACCTCTTCGTTGAGGACAAGAATCTAAAGCAACCGATTTACTCTTCTTAGTGATCTGAGTTCTTCCTGTTCTTACTAATTGTTGAATTGTTGGCATAATTAAATACTAAAATTTCTTTATTTATTAATATCCCGCTTTTTTCGGGGTTGCAAATGTAGTAATTATTTTCAATAAAAAAAATCATAATTAATTAATTTTCAATAACATTTCTCAACAGCTAAAAAAATATATTAAACTGACAATATTTACGTTATTTTTACATCTCTAAGAAGTACACCAATGTTAACTTCTAGACCTAACAGAGTCGAGTGTAATCTTTTGCAATAAGTTATATTCAACAAGCTAGATGTTTCGAGTGATTCCTACTTATTTTCTCAACACCATAATGAAAAACTATTTTCTTTTTTTTCTACTATTTTT
>CAZAJH010000182.1:0-3245 GCA_964485385.1 uncultured Flavobacterium sp. | reverse complement strand
CCAAAAACAAAACTATTTTTTATCAATTGTAGGTCAAAAAGAGGAAGAAACCAAAATCATCGATTCGATTGGTTATCTCAAAAAGGTAAGCAAAGAAAGTTTGGTTATAGAAGAAGTCAACAAATTATCTGAACAACTACAAAAAAAAGGGTACCTCGAAAGTAGTGTTACTGCAAACAAACGCGTTAACGATTCAACTTCCCTTTTTACAATGAGTTTGAAAAAACAGACCAAAATGATTCATATATATATAGGTGAAAAATGGAAACCTATTTTAGATACCTCCAACGATACTCTAAAAATTGCCTTCTCTGAAAGTGAATCATTTTTGACAGCTCTTTCAAAAAAAATGGAACAAAAAGGCTATGCAATTTCGAAAGTACAATTGCGAAGTATAGAAAAAAAGAACTATTTTTTGGTAGCCAACCTTGACATTAATTTGGAAAAGAAACGAATTGTAAATGACATTGTCATCAAAGGATACGACAAATTTCCTTATGGATACAAAAAGAACATACTTCGTAAATACAAAAATGCCACTTTTAATCGTGAAAGTCTTGAAAAAATCAACAGTGATTTCAATAGTATTCGATTCATTAAACAATTGAAATATCCTGAAATTTTGTTCAGCACCGATTCAACAAAAGTTTATGTGTTTGTAGAAAAGAAGAAAAATAATTTTTTTGACGGTTTTTTGGGATTTAGCAATTCGGAGAGTAAGATCATATTCAATGGCTATGTTGACGTAAGCCTCAACAATATACTAAATACGGGTGATGTTTTTGCTGTAAAGTGGCGAAGTGACGGGCAAGAACAAACCAACTTCAATTTGGGTATAGAATTGCCATTTGTATTCAAAAGTCCAATTGGATTGAAATTACAACTGAATATTTTCAAACAAGATAGCACCTTTCAAAATTCAAAAACCAGTATTGATTTGGCTTATCATTTAACCAATAAAAGCAAATTGTATGTAGGTTATATCAGTTCAGAATCGAGTGATATTGGCAATTTAAACTCGGCACTACTGAATGATTTTACCAACCGCTTTTACACCAGTAGTTTTGAGCACATTCACTTGCAAGACGATCCGCTTTTTACAGAAAAAACCAATTTGTTTGCAACGGTTGGCACTGGAAAAAGGGATGCTAAAACGGTGAGTAATTCGCAATTCTTTACCCAAATCAATTTGAGTCATATTTTCAACCTCAACGCCAAGAACAGCATTTATCTTTCGTCACAAAACTATTTCTTACTCAGCAACAACTATTTGACCAATGAGCTGTTTCGCTTTGGGGGCATTAAATCGATTAGAGGATTTCGGGAAAACAGTTTACAAGCCAATCAAGTAAATTTGTTGGTTTCCGAATACCGATACAAGTTTTCACCCAGTTTTTACCTACACTCTATTATTGATTATGGCTATTACAAGGACAATACAACCGACACAAGCAATCGCCCGTTGGGATTTGGACTCGGATTAGGTCTGATGACTAAAGGTGGGTTACTCAATTTGGTTTATGCCAATGGGATTGATAATAAACAAGTTGTGAAATTCTCGAATTCAATTATTCACATCAGTTTGAGAAGTTTTTTCTAAATAGCAACAGCTAGTTTTAAGAATATTTACATTTTTCATTATTTTTTTAAGATTTTTTTAGCATATTTGTTTAACTAATTCAAACCAAATAATAATGAAAACAAAGTGTAAATTAATCTTAACACTAACCATGGTGTTTTTTGTGCAATTCATTTTTGCACAAGACCGGGTTGTTTCTGGAATCGTTTCAGACAACACCGGATTTCCATTGCCTGGTGTAAATGTTGTTGTAAAAGGAACAACAGCGGGCGTACAAACCGATATGGACGGTAAATATTCCATTAAAGCCAATGAAAACCAGACTTTGGTTTTTACTTTTCTAGGTATGAAAACCCAGGAAATTCTGGCCAAGAGCACAAAACTTGATGTAAAAATGCAAGATGGCTCAATTGAACTAGAAGGAGTTGTTGTTACTGCTCTTGGTATCAAAAGAAAACCTGACGAAATTACGACCGCTTCACAACTTGTAAAAACAGATGAACTCAACCAAGCAAAAGCTACCAATGCAGCTGTAGGTTTGGTTGGAAAAGTATCTGGTTTACAAATTAACACCATCAACAACGGAGTTAACCCTGACACACGCATCCAATTGAGAGGTTTCCGTTCGATAACTGGCGACAACGAAGCATTGATTGTAATTAATGGTGTTGTTTCAACTGCCAATGCTTTTGCCAACTTGAATCCTGAAATCATTGAATCGGTGAATGTTATTAAAGGATCAAATGGGGCGGCTTTGTATGGTGAGCTAGGTTCTAATGGGGTGATTATCGTTACCACTAAAAGAGGAAACAAAAGCAATGAAAAGTTTAAAATAGCATTAAATACAACCTACACGGTAGAGGAGGTTTCGATGTTTCCGAAGTTGCAAAATCGATTTGGACAAGGATACCAAGGAGCTCAAGATTTTACAGAAAACACGAACTGGGGAGCCGAGCTTGACGGATCACTACAGCCCACAGGTTTACAACAAACCCTTTTGCCCTATTCATTTATCAAAGACAATTACAAACCTTTCTTTCAAAAAGGCACCACCTTACTCAACTCGATTGCAATTTCATCTGGAGATAGTGATGGTTACATTAATTTCTCTCTTGGAAATCAAAAAACAGAGGGAACTATTCCAGGAGATAAATTTACCAAAAACAACTTTTATTTGAGTACTGGAAAGAAAGCGGGAAAATGGAATTTAAATAGCAACATGACTTACACTACTACCAACCAAGATACGGCAGGTGGCGTGGAAGGATCTATTTACGGCGCTCTTGTTCAAGTTCCGGTAAATGTGCCTGTTGAAATGTTTAGTTCGCCCAACAACGCCACACACTGGACGTATTGGGAATTGAGTCCGTACTGGAAATTAGAGAACGAGAGAGTTTCTAACAAAGGCCAATCATTTGAAGGTGTGATTGATTTGAATTATGAACTCAACAAAAATATCAATATTACCTACAGAGCAGGTTTTAACAGTACATCTTTCAACGATGTCGAATTTTTTAACGGTTACGAACCCGAAATTGTGTATTGGGACTCTCCACTAGATTATGTATCATCTTATGAAGTGGGCAACAGAAACTCAAGAAATATCTATGCCGATTTCATGATCAACTTAGATTACAACTTAACCTATGATATCTCATTAAAGGCC
>CAZAJH010000181.1:0-4128 GCA_964485385.1 uncultured Flavobacterium sp. | reverse complement strand
ATTATAACTAAATTTTGTTACTAAAAAACCATTAGCACTTCAACCACCAAGAGAAGATAAAAAACCGGACAACCGTCCAAATAAAGAAAACCCACAAGGTTAATACTCGAGAATATTAATTCTTCTAAACCCTAGCTATTCATTAAGCTAGGGTTTTTTTCATCTCAAATAAAATTTCAGCACTTTTGTAACTTTTTTGCAACTCACTACGTATAACCAACTGAACACTTTAAAGTAAAGGAGAAAAATTACATGAGACAGCTCAAAATCACCAAGCAGGTAACTAATCGTGAAACTGCATCCTTAGACAAATACCTACAAGAAATTGGAAAAGTAGATTTGATTACTGCCGATGAAGAAGTGGAATTAGCTCAACGCATCAAAGCAGGCGATCAACGCGCTCTTGAAAAGTTAACCAAAGCCAATTTGCGTTTCGTGGTTTCGGTGGCCAAACAGTACCAAAACCAAGGTTTGACTTTACCAGACTTAATTAACGAAGGTAATTTAGGTTTGATTAAAGCCGCTCAACGTTTTGATGAAACACGTGGTTTTAAATTCATCTCTTATGCCGTTTGGTGGATTCGTCAATCGATTCTGCAAGCGTTGGCAGAACAATCACGTATCGTTCGTTTGCCATTAAATAAAATCGGTTCGATTAATAAAATCAACAAAATGTACGCTTTATTAGAGCAATCTAACGAGCGTCCACCTTCTGCTGAGGAAATTGCAAAAGAATTGGATATGACCGTTAATGACGTAAAAGAATCCATGAAAAACTCGGGCCGTCACTTATCCATGGACGCACCTCTGGTTGAAGGAGAAGATTCTAACTTATACGATGTGTTACGCTCCGGTGAATCTCCAAATCCAGACCGTGAATTGATTCACGAGTCCTTGCGTACCGAAATCGAGCGTTCTTTGGAAACCCTTACTCCAAGAGAGGCCGATGTCGTTCGTTTGTACTTTGGTTTGGGCGATCAACACCCAATGACTTTAGAAGAAATTGGCGAAACATTCGACTTAACACGTGAGCGTGTGCGTCAAATTAAAGAAAAAGCCATCCGCAGATTAAAACATACTTCCAGAAGTAAAATATTGAAAACGTACTTAGGATAGTCGAATGTCGAAAGTGAAAAGTCAAAAGAAACTTCTTTACGACTTTAGACTAGAGACTTTAGACTGACACAGCAACAACAGTTTCAAAACTGTTCGTTTTTTGATTGATGATTGAAACTCCGGCTGATTACCGGAGTTTTGCTTTTTTAGGGCAAGCAAAATCCGGTCAGTTCGCTTCGCTCGGGTTCCGGAGTTTTGCTTTTTTACAAATTTCAATATTCGAACTTCCTAGTTGAATATTCAACGTTGAATAACGAATTTTGAAGTTTTAAATTTGGGCGTGACCACAAGGGTCAGGCTATCCGCTCTATCTTTTGCTCCACTGCGTTACACAAAAGGATGCCGCTCCTATCCTTCACGCAAACTACAAATCAAATCCAATTGCAATTTCAACATTCAAAATTCCTTGCTCAAAATTCATAATTCAAAAAAAGAAAAGTCAATAATTTGTACCTTTGCCAAAATGTTGAACATTCAATGTTGAATAACGAATTTTGAACTAAAAAATGAAAAACACACTTATCGCACCTTCGGTTTTGGCCGCTGACTTTGCCAACTTACAACGCGACATCGAAATGATCAACAACAGCCAAGCTGACTGGTTTCACATTGACGTAATGGACGGTCATTTTGTTCCCAACATCTCTTATGGAATGCCCGTAATTCAAGCTATCAAAAAACACGCTACCAAACCATTAGATGTACATTTGATGATTGAAAAGCCAGAACGATATATCGAAACCTTCGCCGAAATCGGTGCAGACATAATCACTGTACATTATGAATCGACAGTTCATTTACACCGAACGTTGAGACAAATTAAAGCGGCTGGTTGTAAAGCAGGAGTTGTACTAAATTTAACCACACCAGTATCGGTACTAGAAGATATTTTACCTGAGTGCTATATGGTTTTAATTATGTCAATCAATCCCGGTTTTGGTGGTCAACAATTTGAAACCATCACTTATCAAAAAGTAAAAAAACTCAGAGAGATGATAAACCAACAGCAATTAGATACTTTAATCGAAATAGACGGTGGCGTAACCGATAAAAACGCAGCTCAACTCATCGAAGCCGGTGCTAACGTATTAGTAGCTGGTAGTTATATCTTTAATGCAAATGACCCTATTGCAACCATAGCGCATTTAAAAAACATATAAACAAAAAAAGCCAATCGAAATGATTGGCTTTTTACTTTCTTGTATGTTTAAAAATTACTCTTTGATAAATTTCTTGGCCACTTCTCCATTATCTGAAGTTATCTTTAACACATAATTACCTACTGCTAAATCAGAGACATTTACAGTTGTATTAGCGTTTACTTCTTTTACGAATTTTCCGTTCAAATCATAAATGACTGCCTTGTTAATCACAACTCCTGTTGGAACAGAAACGGTTAAAATATCTTTTACTGGATTTGGTGATAAACTTACTTTCGCATCGAAGTCATTTTGATTCGTACTCAATACAGTACCATTGATATCAAAAGGAAAATCTTGAGGCGCATCTGGAGCGGTTGCAGGATTCCCACCATCGAGAACATCTGCCCAAGTATTAGCTGTAACATTCAATTGTTTGGCATTCCAACCAGCAACTGTTCTTGAACCGACTACAGTCTCTGCTGGAAAAAAGAAAGCAGTGTCACTTGTAGCATGACTTTGGAAAACAACCCAGTATGTACCTGCTGTAAGAGTAGCCGAGATATTTCCTCTCACTTTCCAAATTCTTCTAGTTGTACCAGGAGCAGTTCCAGGAGCTGGTGTTACAGTATTGAACGCTCTGTACATCAATCCATCGGCACTATTTGCCGCATCGTATACGTTGGTAGTCAAATTTCCTGTAACCAAAGTTCCTCCCGCAGAAGGATCACCGTTGTAAATTTGAATTCTTAACACGTCGATAGGTGGAGTTGTACCAGCGTAATTGGTTTGGTAACAGTAAAAATCAAAACTAGTAATATTCCATGTTTCACCAGCTGGCACTACAAAATCATCCGCTAAGGCAAAATTAGTTGCCAAAGAGTTGATGTAATAACCCGCTATACCTGCGTTGGTGTTAGACTCAGTAGTATTCCCAGTATCTGATTGAACCTCACTCCAAGTGTAGCCTGTGGGAGCAGCAACACCACTAGCTGTAGTTGCACCTGTAGACAACCCGCCGTTTGTGTAAATTTGTTGCGCATGTAATGCTTGTGAAAATCCGATTATAGCCAAGCATTTCAAAGAGAAAAGAGTAATTTTTTTAATCATAATGTTTGTTTTATTAATTTGTTGTCTAATTTACAAAAAATAGTAAACCAATATACTTTTTTGTTAAAAAAAATAAAAAATCAAGACAACCTATCGAAACAACTCATCATTATTTGTTCCCTTCTACTGGTATTGTGTTAGCAAATACTTTATCAAATCAGTTGTGGTGACAATACCAACCAATAAATCACCTTCAACTACAGGCAATGCATGAAACTCTTTCGTTGCTAATATCTCAGCTACTTCCTTGATGGTAGCATCAGGACTGACTTTGACTAAATTTCGCGCCATTACTTGCTCTACAGAAAACATATTGTATACAGTTGCATCAACTACATCCTCATCTTCATCAACTGCATCCGCAAAAGAAATTCGCAACAAATCGGTGTAGCTCAACATACCCAGTATTACATTTCCATTAACGACAGGAATATGGCGGATATGATGTTTTTTGAACAAACTCTCGGCTTTGGTCAAATCATCTGAAAGATTTAATTTGACTACATTTTGAGTCATGATAGATGACACGGGAACATTTTGTTTCATAATCGTTTCTTTTAAATTGAGATTAAAATTACGCTATGAACAGCCAAAAAAATATGATAAAAATCAGTACAAAAATTACGCTTGCTTGCTTCTTTAAGAAAACGCTCAAACGAGCTTAGACACACTAATCTCTGGAAAGGATTGGCTGCGCCCATCCCTCAAAGCGCCGCTTTGAAAATAGGTAAAACAAAAAAACGCTCAAGCGAGCTTGGCAAAA
>CAZAJH010000180.1:0-4129 GCA_964485385.1 uncultured Flavobacterium sp. | reverse complement strand
TAATCTGATTTTGAAAATCGCCAATAGCCAATGCCTCAGCATACGGTTGCAAACTGAACGTTACGCGGCTGTAGAGCGGCATCCATTTGTCGGGATGTTTATCGGAAAACCATTTTTCTATCTTTTTTTGGAGTAAAAACTGGGCATCGGCGGTTTTGGTACTCATTTCAACAAAATTTCTACGCGACAGTTCGGCAATTGCATCGGCATTGGGTTTGCGCGATTTTTGGTACTCAGAAAAAACCGTTTTCCAATCGTCGCCGTGCTGTGCTATGAGTTCATTTAAAACTGTAATATCTTCAAAACCAGCATTCATTCCGTGTCCATAAAACGGCACAATAGCGTGTGCTGAATCGCCAATGAGTGCTACTTTGTCTTCAAATGTCCACGGATAACATTTCATTATGGCCAAATAACTAGTAGGATTTTTAAAGAAATCGTTCACTAAATCGGGAATAACCTCTTTGGTATCGGGAAAATGATGTGCGAAAAAGGAGACTAAACTGGCCTCGTCTTTGAGTTGTTCAAAAGAATTTTCGCCTTCAAAAGGCATGAATAAAGTACAGGTAAAAGTTCCGTCAAGGTTAGCCAGGGCCATCAACATAAAGTTGCCACGTGGCCAAATGTGAAGTGAATTTTTATCGATTTTATGCGACCCATCGGGATTGGCAGGAATATGCAATTCTTTGTAGCCCAACTTCATAAATTCTTGCGAATAATCGAACATGCTTTGGCGTTGCATGCGGTGCCGAATTCGGGAAAAAGCACCATCGGCACCAAAGACTTTGTCGTAATGCAAATCGGTCCATGCCCCGCGTTCGGTTTCGCCAATATGCAAGGTAGCTTCGGCCAAGTTTACATCCCAAATGCGGTGTTCAAAAAAGAACTCCACACCCGCATCTTCTGCCAAATCGATCATACGTCGGTTTAAAACCCCACGTGAAAGTGAGAAAATAGCTTCGCCTTCTTTGCCGTAATATTGGTAGTTGAGTTGGCCGTCTTTGAGGTGAATGGCGCGTTTGTCTACGGGAATTCCAATTTTACGGATTTCGTCATCTAAACCCACATCTTCCATGGCTTTCCATCCGCGATTGGACATAACTAAATTGATGGAACGACCTGAAAACTGGACTGTTCTGATATCGGCACTTCGGTCAAAAACGTGTACCGTGTGACCGAGTTTTTTGAGGTAAATTGCCAAAAGTGTTCCGACTAGACCTGAACCAACCACGGCAATTTTTTGTGGCGTTTGCATGGGGTTTGTAATAAACGGTTTTGCAAATTTATTTAATTTAAATACAGTTTGCTCCTATTTGGGTAGATAATTTATTTCAGAAAGTGAATTTTACAGCATCTAAATGTTCTCACCGTTGGATTTTTATTGCGGTTTGAAAACCAACTTAGTCGATGTGGCGATGATTTCTTTTTTATTCATTTTCATTTTTCGAAATTTACCCTCAACAAACAGCTGAGCTTGGTCGTTGTAATGCGGACTCGATGGCACACCCGATTGTCCTGTTGGCAGAATGCTCATGCTGTTTTCTACATTGGAAAAATCAATAACTCTTCGTGTTGATGGGCCAGCCGTTACTTTGTATATTCCGTCGCTGGTAAGGGGAAAGATCAAATTATTAATCACCTCATTGGCGCCTTCTATTTCAAATGGCCCTACATTAAAATAACTCCTCAAAGCAGCTACTTTACCTATTGGATGTTGGTGCTCAAGGGTGTGCACTCGACGCCAAGTCCATGAAGCAACATCACTACCCAATTGCTTTTCAAGTGTTTGAATGGCTTCGATAAACGACTGGTTTAAAATAGCCGAACGGGTTTCTTTTTGATCTTTGGTAGTTACATTGTCCCACCACGGAGAGCGATCATTTGTGCTCTGGTGTGCTATGGTTTGTTTCATTATGTGGGTACCCAGAAAAACAGTGAACATATCGGTTCCCAACTCATCTTGAAAGGTATTTTTGAGATAGCAATACAACCATTTGTTGTAAATGGTGGGAGCAATTTCTGTTAATTGATGAGTACCTTTCCATTTTTTCATCTCATCTAAAGCTGACTTTTGGTTTGCATTTAGGCTTTTTTCATCAATAACAGCAATCCATTTTTTGACAGTGAGCGGTGTAATTGACGATGTATTGTCTAGTATCATTTTTTGTACATCAGTTGCTGTCCAATTGTTTTTCGGAGCCAGTAGGCTATTGATCCGTTTAGCTCTGTCTTCGGGCAAATAGTAACCCGGATACAAGTACCCTTCAATGGCTTCTGGTTGATTATTGGCTGAATAAACATAGTGCCAAGGCGGATTGATCGCTGAGGGATTTTTAGAAAAAGGAAGCGCTGTTTTTTGGTCATCAATACCGTTGGCCCCGTTGAGTATGAAACTTGGGTTAATTTGAGGAGGCATTTTATACAATTTACCCGAGGTAATCCATGCAATGTTATCTTGGGCATCTCCGTACATTACATTCAAACCTGGCGCATGAATGAGTTCGACGCTTTGGTAAAAATCGGTTACATTTTTAGCATGACTGAGGGCGTAGACGGCATCGAGAATTTGGTTGTTATGCTGCGTGTAAACCCATGACATTGCTATAGGTTTTGAAGAGGAAATGGTTGTTAAAATATCATTCACAATTGGTCCGTGGTGCGACTCTTTGACATGCAATATAACATCAGAACTGTCCTTGACTTTGATCCTATTTTTCTTTAGACGGAAGTCGACAAATCCTTGGGGTGTTCTGTATTGATTCGGGTTTTTAGGGTTGATTTCTTCTTGAAACAAGTCTAAATCATCGTTTTCAAACATAGTTAAACCATAGGCATATTGGCGGTTATGTCCTAACAAAGGGAAAGGTGTTCCAGCTAAATAATACCCATACATTTCGTAATTGGGAGTAACGATATGTGCCTCATACCAAATACAAGGTTGAGAAAAACCAATGTGAGGATCATTGGCAAAAATGACTTTCCCGTTTTTAGTTTTTGAAGCTCCAATTACCCAACTATTACTGCCAATAAAAGGAGGAATTGGTGAAGCATCGAGTATACTGGCAACCGATTTTGAAAGTGCACTAAAATCGCCTACTTTACCTTTGTAATTTTTGAGTTGGGTGTTCCCAAAAGAGCCGTCAATTCCAAAATCTTTGAGGTAATCCGCTCCCCATTGTTCTTTAACATCCGTTAAAAACGGATCGGTTTTTTGGGCCATTGCAAAACTGAACGACATATAGCCAAAAATGTTATAAATATCTTTTAAAGTGAACTTCTCCTTTTTCACCCCTAGCAAATCAAACTCGATTGGTGTTGTTCCGTTTTCAATGTAGTGATTAACTCCTTCCAAGTAGGCCATGGCTAGCAAATAGGCTTCCGATTTTTTATCGAGTTGTGCGATTGCTTTTTCTGAATTTTCATCGATTCCTATTCCTGCAAAAAACAGATCGTTTTTTAGGGCTTTCGTTCCGAATAATTCCGACAATCTGCCAGGAGCAATTCTTCGCATGAGTTCCATTTGCCATAATCGATCTTGAGCATGGACATAACCCAATACCGTTAAAGCATCTTTTTGGGAATGAGCATAAATATGCGGTATGCCGTATTCATCGAAGTAAACAGTTGTCTCTTTACTTATTTTCTGAATAACTAACTCGTCCTCGTAAATTGGCTTTTTGAATTGAATGTAGACGAAAACTCCTAAAACTAAAACAACTAGGATCGCTAAGAGGACTAGTATCCCTTTTTTGATTTTTCTCATGGAAATGAATTTGATACCAAATATAAAAAAGGATTGTGAAGAATTAGCATTTGGGTAAGATATTGTGAAATTAAAAACCTAAAATCAATCGCTACGGAAATAGTAAAAAAAATAAAATCGGAAAGCTTTAAAAAGAAAAAAATACTATTTTTGTGTCAAATAACTATTAAATCACAAGCTTATGAGAAAAATTTACTTATTATTTTTTGTCGCACTAACTAGTTTGAGTTATGGACAATTTTCAGAAAATTTCGATGCCGCTGCGAGTATTCCTGCTGGATGGGCGGCTTACAGAGGGGAGAACGGACTTGGAACTTCATTTGACTGGACTTTCATTGCCACTCCAAAAAACTACAGTGCACCTAA
>CAZAJH010000179.1:0-4159 GCA_964485385.1 uncultured Flavobacterium sp. | reverse complement strand
CAGCAGTTATTACGGCAACCTTTAATGGTATGCCAGCAACAGGTAGCTTAACGATTAATTGCTCAGGTGTGTATGTTCATGCTCCCACTCCAACCCGAAATCCAGCCAATGTAATATCTATTTTCTCGGATGCATACACCAATGTTCCTGTGGAATATTACAACGGATATTGGCAACCTTGGCAAACTACTATTTCAAACGATTTTGCCGTGCAAGGTGACAATGTTTTGAATTATTCACTTTTCAACTTTGTTGGTATTGAGTTCGATAATCCCACTGTCAATGCTAATGCAATGACTCATTTTCACATGGATGCCTTTATTCCAGGTCCAATTGCCCCTGGTAGACAATTGCGTGTAATTATTGTTGACTTTGGTGCAAACGGGGTTTTTGGTGGCGGAGACGATACCAGACACAGTACAACTTTTACTGCATCAACGCCTACTGCTTTAGTCTCTCAAAGTTGGATATCTATCGATATTCCTTTTTCGGCTATGCCTAATCTCGCAAGTAGATCAAATTTAGCACAAATCATCTTGGAGGGTGGAGACAATTCAGTTATCCGAGTAGATAATATTTATTTCTACAACTAAAAGATAGTTGTTCGTACAATTAATTAACAAGTAAGACATGAAAAAAACAATAAAACCAATTCTCTTTATTGCTACGCTAACCCTATTTTTAGGTTGTTCTACAGACGAAAAACAAACTGTAGTTACAAAAAATAACTTAGTAATGAGTCAAGAGTTTAATACAGATGGAGCATTAGATACTAATTTATGGTCATACGATATTGGTACAGGTAATAATGGTTGGGGTAACAACGAGTTACAATATTACACCAACAGACCTGAAAATATTAAAGTAGAAAATGGGGTATTAAAAATCACTGCCAGAAGAGAGCAATACATGGGTAAGTCGTTCACTTCAGCTCGTATTTTATCAAAAGGAAAGTTTGAAATCAAATACGGCAGGATAGAAGCTCGAATAAAATTACCACTAGGCAAAGGCTTATGGCCCGCCTTTTGGATGTTGGGAGCTAACTCAGATACCGCTATTTGGCCTCAATGTGGTGAAATTGACATCATGGAATACTTGGGTAACAGTCCAACGAAAGTGTTTGGAACCGTTCATGGACCAGGTTATTCGGGAGGACAATCTATTTCAAAAACGTATACGTTGCCTAACAGTCGATTTGATACCGACTTTCATGTGTTTGGTATTGAATGGGATGAAAATTACATAAACTACTATGTTGACGATGTGTTGTACAATCAAATCACACCCGATGATGTGCCTGGACAATGGGTTTTCAACCAACCTTTTTATCTCATTCTGAATATGGCTATTGGAGGAAATTTGCCAGGTTCACCTAACACAGAAACCAATTTTCCTCAAGAAATGTTAGTAGATTACATTAGAGTTTACCAATAATTTATTTTTTACAACTACCAAATAAAAGCCTCTGTAAAGACCTATGATAAGTACTAAGCCAAATTTTTTAATTGAAAACAATAGTGAAAATCAAAAGCAAGATGTAAGTTTAGTTTCAATTGATAATGAAAATTTCTATAAAATTTCCAATGTAGACGATTTGCGTCCTTTCTTCATGAGTATTGTGAGTGATTCCAATCACTGGATGTTTATTTCCAGTAATGGCGGATTAACAGCAGGAAGAAAAAATGCCGAGTTTGCCCTTTTTCCCTATTATACGGATGATAAAATTACCGAGTTTGCAGATATAACGGGTAGTAAATCGATTTTTCAAATCAAAAAAGAAAGCCAAGTTTACTTGTGGGAGCCTTTTTCAGAGCGTTTTAACGAGAAATACCATTTGTCTCGCAATTTGTACAAAAGCATCTACGGCAACAAAGTTATTTTTGAAGAAATCCACCACGATTTCGGATTGGCTTTTCGATACCAATGGTGTAACAGTAATTTATTCGGGTTTGTGAAGAGTTCTGAAATTTCAAATTTTTCTGAATTTGATTATGAAATCACATTTCTTGATGGAATTCAAAATATCATGCCACATGGAGTAAGTAGCGATTTACAAGCCACTACAAGTAATCTAGTGGATGCGTACAAGCGCAATGAACTCATAGAGGAAAGTGGTTTGGGTATTTTTGCCTTGAGCGCTATTATAGTTGACAAGGCAGAACCTAGTGAGGCATTAAAATCTAACGTGGTTTGGTCAATGGGATTGAATGAACCAACAATTTTGTTATCATCTTTACAACTCCCTAAATTTAGGAAGCAATTACCAATCACTACCGAAACAGATGTCAAAGGAGAAAAAGGGGCGTATTTTGTTGGAAACCATCTATTTTTAGTCAAAAATACCTCTCAATCTTGGAAAATTGTT
Organism: uncultured Flavobacterium sp.; assembly: GCA_964485385.1. Lineage (GTDB taxonomy): Bacteria > Bacteroidota > Bacteroidia > Flavobacteriales > Flavobacteriaceae > Flavobacterium. The sequence continues at coordinate 1,794 of CAZAJH010000179.1, read as the reverse complement.
GCCAATGTCAATCAATCACAGTCACAAGTAATTCAATTATCAGCGGCTATTTGTAACGACAAACTCCTGCAACAGCGTCTGATGGAAGATGTAGCGTTGGGTACCAAAAATTTAATTCACTTGAATGCCTCAGCCGATGGTCTACAGTTTACCGCAGATCACCGCAAAGATGCTCGTCACTTTTCCAATGTTTTGTTCAATATTATGCGTGGCGGTATTTTTGATGAAAACTACCAAATCGAAAAGCATGATTTTGTTCAGTATGTTCAAAAGGCCAACACAATTGTGTACCAGCGAAACCATTCATTCTGGAGCGCCTTGCCTGAACTTTTTGATTATGCCAATTTAAAAAAACAAATCGAAACTACAGCCGATGCCGACTTAGTTCGATTGTGTATCGAATACCTTCCTCTAAAATTTAGTCGTCGACACGGTGACCCAAGTCGTCCTTGGAATAAATTTTCCATCAATACACGAAGTGAAATTGACGGTTCTAAAATTTTGGATTACGAGGGAAATTGGCGTGATATTTTTCAAAATTGGGAAGCTTTGGCTTGGTCATATCCCGATTTTATTGATGGAATGATTCATAAATTCCTCAATGCATCTACTTTTGATGGCTACAATCCGTACCGTGTGACCAAAAGTGGTTTTGATTGGGAAACCATCGAACCTGATAATCCGTGGTCGTACATAGGCTATTGGGGCGATCATCAAATTATTTATTTACTTAAGTTTTTAGAGTTCAAAGAGCACTATCAACCTGGTTCATTGCAGTCCTACTTCGATAATGATTGTTTTGTTTATGCTGCTGTTCCTTACATTATTAAACCCTACGAAGATATACTAAAAAATCCCAAAGACACCATCGTTTTTGATCATCAATGGGATACCAAAATACAAAACCGACGCCTTGAAGTTGGCGCAGATGGCGCACTTTTGCGAGATAACAACAACGAAATTTACCATGTCAATTTAATCGAAAAGATACTGGCCACAGTACTCTCTAAAATGTCCAATTTTATTCCTGAGGCAGGTATTTGGATGAATACACAACGCCCCGAATGGAACGATGCTAACAATGCATTGGTAGGAAATGGAGTTTCTATGGTAACGCTGTATTATTTGAGACGATTTTTAAAATTTTTCCAACAAATTCTGGATAACTCCAACCAAGAAACTATCAAAATTTCGAATGAAATGGTGGAGTTTTACCATGCAGTTCGTGAAAACTTGATGCAGTTTTCTCCCTTGCTCAAATCGACATTGACAGATACCGATCGCAAAACCATTATGGACGCCTTGGGGAAAGCCGCCTCTGATTATCGTTTTCAGGTATACCACAGCGGTTTTTGGGGTAAAAAACGAACCCATTCAATGCAAGGCTTAAAAAACTTTACCCAAGTGTGTTTGGATTTTATTGAGCATTCTATTCAAATCAATAAAAGACCAGATAATTTGTATCATGCATACAATTTGATATCCATACATCCCAATCGAGTATCCATTTCGTATCTCCCTGAAATGCTCGAAGGCCAAGTGGCTGTTTTAAGTTCAAAATATTTATCCGCCCAAGAGGCTCTAGACAATCTAAATGCATTGCGCAAAAGTGACTTGTATCGCGAAGATCAGAACAGTTACTTATTGTATCCGAACAAGGAATTGCCTAAGTTTTTAGAAAAAAATAATCTACCACACAACAAGGTAGCAGACTCAAAGTTATTGTTACAGCTACTCAACCAGAACAATTCCGCTCTCATCGATAGAGATATTCACGGCAATTTTCATTTTAAT
>CAZAJH010000178.1:0-4185 GCA_964485385.1 uncultured Flavobacterium sp. | reverse complement strand
TTTGAATGGTTCGTAGCCAATAAAACGGTGCGCCATAATGGCTTCGCCTGCTGTAGCCGTAAGCAATTGGTTACGCAACCCAATGATACCGCGAGATGGAATATTAAATTTGATAATCATGCGCTCACCTTTGCCTTCCATAGAAAGCATTTCCCCTTTACGAACTGACACAAACTCAACCGCTTTACCAGACACATTTTCGGGTAAGTCGATGGTCAACTCTTCAATGGGTTCGCATTTTACACCATCAATTTCTTTGATGATAACTTGAGGCTGACCGATTTGCAATTCGTATCCTTCGCGACGCATGGTTTCGATTAATACCGACAAGTGCAATACGCCACGACCAAACACCATGAATTTATCAGCAGAATCGGTATCGGCTACACGAAGTGCTAAATTTTTCTCTAATTCTTTGGCCAAACGATCTTTGATGTGACGCGAAGTCACAAACTTACCTTCTTTACCAAAGAAAGGTGAATCGTTGATGGTAAATAACATACTCATCGTTGGCTCATCTATGGCAATGGTTTGCAAAGCTTCTGGATTTTCAAAATCGGCTATAGTATCTCCAATTTCAAAACCTTCCACACCTACAATCGCACAGATATCTCCAGCAGTAACTTCGGTTACTTTTTTACGGCCTAAACCTTCAAAAGTATGCAATTCTTTGATGCGTGATTTGATGATTTTACCGTCTCTTTTTACCAAAGAAATGGGCATATTTTCTTTTAAAATACCTCTTTCCAAACGACCGATTGCGATACGACCCGTAAAGGAAGAGAAATCTAAAGATGTGATCAACATTTGAGGTGTTCCTTCTGACACTTTGGGTGCAGGAACATGCTCAACCACCATATCCAACAATGGTTCGATAGAAGTGGTAACGTTTTCCCAATGATCAGACATCCAATTGTTTTTGGCCGAACCGTAAACGGTGGGGAAATCGAGTTGCCATTCCTCTGCGCCCAGTTCAAACATGAGGTCGAATACTTTTTCGTGTACTTCTTCGGGTGTACAGTTTTCTTTATCTACTTTGTTGATTACCACACAGGGTTTTAGTCCTAAATCGATAGCCTTTTGCAATACAAATCGCGTTTGTGGCATCGGACCTTCAAAAGCATCTACTAGTAGGCAAACACCATCTGCCATGTTCAATACACGCTCTACTTCACCTCCAAAGTCGGCGTGACCGGGTGTGTCAATAATGTTGATTTTGGTTCCTTTGTAAACAACAGAAACGTTTTTTGACGTAATAGTAATTCCTCTTTCACGTTCAAGGTCGTTGTTGTCCAAAATCAAATCACCTGTGTTTTCGTTTTCACGAAACAGTTGGCAGTGGAACATAATTTTATCAACCAAAGTAGTTTTTCCGTGGTCAACGTGGGCAATAATAGCGATGTTTCTAATCGATTCCATGTGTGTTTTTTAGTGGGTGCAAAGGTACACTTTATTTTGATTAAAAAAATTACAATTCAATATAGTTTACACATTATTTGCCATTGCTTTGTTTATAAAAAAGAGCAGGCCTTCTTTATTTGTAAATAAATTTTTTTATTTTTGAAGTAATGGAAAAAAAATCGAGTAAAATAATACTTTCGTATTTCTTAGTTACCTTTTCATTGGTATTCACCAGTCAACTCATTATCTTCCTCTTCTTTGAACACTACAGCTTGGTTGCCGTACTTTTGGTGGCTTTTAGCACATCGATTATACTGACCTTTATTCAAAAATATTTGATTGAAAAAGCCAATACTCGCAGTAGTAAAATGTTGGCCGAATTGGAAATGATTAACGAAGACTTATTCAAGTCGAACGAGCGCTACGATATTGTTTCTAAAGCTACGAGTGACACGATCTGGGATTGGGATTTAAGCACTGGTGGATTTGTTTGGAATAAAGGAATTTATGGTGTATTTGGGTATAAAAAGAATGAAGTTGGCGATAATTTCCAGTGGTGGTTTGACAAAATTCATCCTGAAGACAGTTTAAAAATGTCGGTAAAAGTATACACCAACGTGGAGCAAAAAACCGAAAAATGGCAGGATTACTACCGTTTTCAGTGTGCCGATGGCAGTTACAAATACGTTTATGACCGTGGTTTCTTGGTAATGGACGAAAACAGGCAACCCATACGAATTATCGGTGCCATGCAAGACATTACCAAATTAAAAGAAGAAGAACAGCGACTTAAACTTTTGGAAACCGTAATTACCCAATCTAAAGATTCTGTTATCATTACAGAGGTAAATGGTTCTTCAAAAGGTATTCCAAAAATCATCTATGTAAATCCGGCTTTTACAGCCATTACGGGTTACAAACCGAAGGAAGTAATTGGCAAAACACCCGCTGTGTTTATGAATAAAAATTCGGTTAAAAATGATTTCAAACGCATTGCCGATTCCCTAAAAAAGAAAATAGAATTTAATTTTGAAGTTTTAAACCTCAACAAAAAGAACGAAGAATATTGGGTTAATTTTACGACCATTCCCATCACCAACAAAGACAACGAACATTCGCATTGGATTTCCATACAACGTGATATTACTCAAGAAAAGAAACGCGAAAAAGAGCGCGAACAGTTGATTAATGAGTTGACCATCAACAACAAAGATCTAAAACAATTCTCGTATATTATTTCGCACAACCTCAAAGCACCTCTATCCAATTTGACTGGATTGTTGAGTTTGATTGAGGATACAGAAATTGCCGATCCTGAATTATTAGAGCTTATCAATGGGTTTTCAAAATCGACGCATTTGCTCAATGAAACGATTAATGATTTGGTAAAAATTATTGTCATCAAAGACAGTACATCTATTGAAAGAGAGGAAGTAAATATTTTGGAAGTATTTGAAAATGTTTTCAACCAACTGAACTTCTTAATTAACAGCAATACCCCTAATTTAAAAGTATCACTCGATAAATGCCCAACACTTTTCATAAATAAATCGTATTTAGAAAGTATTTTATTAAATTTGACAACCAATTCATTGAAATACAGAGATCCAAATCGACCTTTAAAGATTTCGATTGCCAGTAAAATAGAGAACGGCAAATCTATTTTGACTTTTAAAGACAATGGGTTGGGCATTGATTTGAACCGTCACGGCGAAAAAATATTTGGCTTGTACCAGCGTTTTCACAGCCATACTGACAGCAAAGGTTTGGGTTTGTATTTGGTAAAATCGCAAGTAGAGGCAATGGGTGGAACAATAGCAATTGAAAGTAAAGTTGATCAAGGAACTACATTTACTTTAACTTTTAATAAAGAAGAACAAAATGCACAATAAAATTTTATGTGTTGATGACGATCCGATAACTCTTATGTTATGTAAGAAAGTAATTGCGAAAGCCAATTTCTCAGATGATATTGAATCTGCGAAAGACGGTGTAGAAGCATTACAGTTTTTTCAATCGGTGATTGATGATGATAAAAAATCGGAGAATTACCCTCAATTGGTTTTTTTAGACCTCAATATGCCGATTATGGATGGATGGGAATTCTTAGATGAGTTTTCAAAAAATCTAACAAATTCTTTTCCCAAAACAAAAATTATTGTTTTATCGTCTTCTGTCGATCCAAAAGACATTAATAAATCGAAAAGCTACCCAATGGTTTTGGATTTTCTACCCAAACCAATAACGGTTGAAATGCTCAATAACATTAAAAGTAGACAATAAAAAAGGCTTCCAAATGGAAGCCTTTTTTATTCGTTTTCACTTTATCTATTATAATTTAGCAACATGCTTAGTTAACTTAGATTTTAAGTTCGATGCTTTATTATCGTGGATAATGTTTTTCTTAGCTAATTTATCAATCATCGAAATTACACCCGACAATTTAGCTGCAGCATCGCTTTTATCAGTAGCCATTCTCAACGCTTTGATTGCATTACGAGTGGTTTTGTGCTGATATCTATTTAATACTCTTTTCTTTTCGTTGCTTCTAATTCTTTTTAAAGCTGACTTATGATTTGCCATTTTTCTTGATTTAATTGTAATTACTATTAATGCTTAGTTAAAAAAGAAAAACCTCCCACAATTAAAATTAATCACTTTGGTTTTAACTAATAAAATATAAATTGAGACACTAATTTATACTTTATAAAACTAATTTACAACTAACGTTGTAGCCCGTAGGGGAATCGAACCCCTCTTACCAGGATGAAAACCTGGCGTCCT
>CAZAJH010000177.1:0-4185 GCA_964485385.1 uncultured Flavobacterium sp. | reverse complement strand
AAGTATTTGATAGCATAGTAGCTATAATTGCGCCCGAAATGCCGCGCCAAATTCAACGTTGGGGTGGTAATATGGCAACATGGGAAGCTAATGTACAAGATGCTCGAAATTTCTTACTCACGAGATGTTCACAAACTATAAGTGTAGGTTTAACGGATTGCTACGAAGTGACTGGTCCTTACGCAACTACTTTTTTAATTGAACCTGTGAATACTGGAAAAATCAAAATGAATTCGGAATGGATTAGCAATTATCCTTTTACTGCTCAAGTATTTGGTAACATTGATACCTTGCTCAAAGCCGAGCCCAACGAGGGCTACCAATTCAGTCATTGGGTCGTCGATGGAGCAGTTATTCAACCCGATGATACCAATCCGAATATTCAACTTCTAATATCACAAGCAACCTCAGTTACGGCATATTTCACCGAAATAACCAATCCGGAGCAGTCTATTTACTATTGGCATTTTAATTCATTAAATACACCCACCGATGTAGTAGCAATTCCAGCCGATTTTAGTTTGCTGCCTAGCATTCCTCAAATGACCTACCTTGGCACTGGTCCACGCGATATTGATGCCAACAATAACGGCTCGATACTCAACATGCATTTCAATCAAACGTCTGGTAAATCAGCTCGTGTCAGAAATCCTTCTGATGGGCGTTCAGTGGTTTTTAATTTACCGACAACAGGTTTTAAAGACATCAAATTTGCCTATGCAGTACAACGAACTAACGACGGTCAACTGTCCAATAATTTATCATATACTACAGATGGCGTAACTTATACCCAAGCAGGTTTAAGTCAAACTCTTTTTAATGTGAGCACCGACTTTAGTTTGGTTAGTTTGGATTTCACATCAATTACAGCAGTTAACAATAACCCCAATTTTAAAATTAAAGTAACTTTTGAAGGCAATACCACAGCCGAAAACGGAAACAACCGATTTGATAACATTACCCTAAAAGGTGTTGAAAATACTTTATCCGTTCCAACACAAAGTGCTTTGACTTATCAAGTGTATCCCAATCCGTTTACCAACACGTTGCAGATCAATAGCAATCGGTCTATGCTCGAGATGACAGTATACGATTTGATTGGAAAAAAAATCTGGCAAAAAACAAGTAATAACACCACGTCTGAAACCATCGATTTATCTAGCTTAAATCAAGGTGTTTATTTATTAAAGATTAAAACAACAAACGGAATAATTACGCACAAGTTAATCAAGCAATAGCTGATTCAAACCAACTGTGTAGAGCGATTTTGGGTTATAAGTAGTACCGTAAAAGGCATTACTTGTTCCTAAAATCGCTCTTTTATTAACCCATTTTTAATCAAAAAGTCAGATTTTTTTTGTTCATTTGTTTTTCTTTTTAATCCAGTAAGAAAAAATGTCCAAGTTTGATAAAATTCGTCCGTTTTATGATGCAGAGGTAAACGAAGCCATACTTTCATCTATCCATCATCCGATGATGAAAGCCTTGATGAATTTTGCTTACCCCAATGTTGAGGATGATGTTTGGAAAGAACAACTCAAACGGACACATTCGATACGTGATTTTCAAATTAATTTCGCTTACAAAGCTGTAAAGAAAGTATTGGAAAGAAGCTCCGAAGGGTTGACAACCTCGGGATTTGAACAATTGGAACCCAACACTTCCTATCTTTTTATCTCCAATCACCGCGATATTATTTTAGACACCTCGTTGCTCAATGTTTGCTTGCACGACCATCGTTTGGTGATGACTGCCTCTGCTATTGGCGATAATTTGGTAAAGAAAGATTTTCTGAAAACCTTATCCAAACTCAATCGGAATTTTATTGTTCAGCGTGGTTTACCGCCACGTGAATTGTTAGAAAGCTCCAAACTAATGTCGGAATACATTGCCCAATTGTTGTTGCGCGAAAATCGTTCGGTTTGGATTGCCCAACGGGAAGGCAGAACCAAAGACGGTAACGACGCCACACACTCGGGGGTTTTGAAAATGCTTGGGATGGGTTCCGATGAGAAAAACGTAATGGATTACTTTAAGAAAATTAAAATTGTTCCCGTTTCCATTTCGTACGAATACGATCCAACGGATGCCTTAAAAATGCCGCAATTGATGGCCGAAGCGAATGATGAAATCTATAAAAAAGAAAAAAACGAAGATTTTATTACCTTGATTAGTGGCATTATCGGCCAAAAGAAACACATTCATATTCACGTAGGAAAGGTCCTAAATGAGGAAATCGATGTTATTGTTGCCGAAAACGATAACCCAAACAAACAAATCCAAGCATTAGCACAAGTAATTGACGACTCCATTTTGCAGTCATACAAGTTGTGGCCGACCAATTATATCGCCTACGATTTACTGTACAAAACAGACAAATACAAAAGTTACTATACCGAAGACGAAAAATCACTTTTTGAGCGTCGGTACGAACTCAAAATTGACACCACCAACGAGCAAATGGTAGAAAGTTTTTTGGCTATGTATGCCAATCCCGTTGTCAATAAATCGAAGTATGAAAATGCAATCTAAGCCCAACATATTGCTCATTTATACTGGAGGTACAATCGGTATGATGAAAGACTTTGAAACGGGTGCTTTGAAGGCTTTTAACTTTAAAAAATTACTTCAAAAAATCCCCGAAATCAAACAACTCGATTGTACAATTGAAACCATTTCTTTTACTCAACCGATAGATTCATCCAATATGAATCCCAAAAAATGGGTTCAAATGGCTACCATAATTGAAGAAAATTACGAAACTTTTGATGGTTTTGTCGTTCTTCATGGTTCCGATACGATGTCGTACTCGGCTTCGGCCTTGAGTTTTATGTTAGAAAATTTAAATAAACCTGTAGTTTTTACAGGTTCGCAATTGCCTATTGGTGACTTAAGAACCGACGCCAAAGAAAATCTTATTACTGCCATTCAAATAGCATCCCTTCAGCACAAAGGAAAAAATGTAATCAACGAAGTGTGTTTGTATTTCGAATACAAATTGTACCGAGGCAACCGAACAACCAAAATTAACGCCGAACATTTTAATGCTTTTTCCTCTCCCAATTATCCGCCCTTGGCCGAATCGGGTGTGCATTTGAATGTTAATCATAGTTTGTTAAATCCCAAAACAAGCAAAAAATTAACCGTTCGCAAAGACCTCGATGACAATGTAGCGATTGTAAAAATGTTTCCCGGAATTAACGAATCGGTTTTAACAGCCATTTTTTCGATTCCAAACCTCAAAGGAATCGTTTTAGAAACCTATGGCTCAGGAAATGCACCGACGGAAGATTGGTTTATACAAATCCTTAAAAACGGGGTCAAAAAAGGACTTTTCATAGTAAATGTTACACAGTGTTCTGGAGGAAGCGTCAATATGGGGCAATACGAAACCAGCACGCAACTCAAGAAAATCGGTATCATATCGGGTAAAGACATCACCACAGAAGCGGCTATTACCAAGATGATGTACTTGCTGGGACAAAATGTGGCATCAAAAGTGTTTAAAACCATTTTTGAAACACCGCTGCGTGGGGAAATGGAATAATCTGTAGGTTATGATAGCTACAGGCAAATGAACCAGCTATTTCAAAACATCGGAGGTATACCAAACAAGAAAGTGATAAATTAACCTTTCGTGTTGGATAAACTTTTTTATTTCCAAAAAAATAGTGTTCTTTGCATAACAATAGAGAGGTGTCCGAGTGGTTGAAGGAGCAAGCCTGGAAAGTTTGTATGTGGGTAACTGCATCGTGGGTTCGAATCCCATCCTCTCTGCGAATCGAATTACAATATAAATCAAAACGCTGTAAAATATAGATTTTACGGCGTTTTTTGTTTACTAACTACATCAATAAAGTTCATTAAATGGTATTCTTTCAGTGACCTATTTAGTGACCTATTGTTTTCAAAGCAAATAGGTCACTGAAAACCGCTGGATAGCCCGACTAATAAGGAGTTCAAGTATTGAACATCTTGTTTACAGGGATTAGGAAGTATAATTTTATAAACCTAAAGTCACCACATTATGAACAAAACATTCAACCTACTTTTCATCATTAAGAAAGGTAAAATCAAAGCCAATGGAACAGTACCAATTTATTTACGAATTACCATTGATGGGATCGCTAAAGAAATTTCAGCAAAGAGAAGTATTTTCCCAAAAGATTGGGATTCAAAATTACA
>CAZAJH010000176.1:0-4223 GCA_964485385.1 uncultured Flavobacterium sp. | reverse complement strand
CAGTCACTCAGCAACTTTAATCAATTCCAATTCTCCTCAAAGCCATAATCTTCAAAGCTGTCGTCACCGCCAAACATATCCAAATCGTCTTCGTCTAAATCGTCTTCAAATTCATTGTATGCGTCGTGGTCGTCATCGGCCTCAAATTGTTTTTCCATGGCTTCAGCAGGCATTTCACCGTGCGAGAATAATAAGTTTGGATAGGTTGCCCCTGATTCTTCGGGTTCAATCGCAGCCAATTCGACCAAAAACGTCCACATGTTGATAAAATCATACACGTAAATGATCTTGGTGTTTTCTTCATTCAAAATAGCAGCCAACTGATAATCGCTCATAATACGGTTTTCTCCCGGAACATCGCCAGTGTCAAACATCGGAATTTCATCTTCTTGATTCCAGGTATCGTCGCAGGTGTAAAACGAAGCGACTTCCATTCCGTCAAAGCCAAAAGCATTCACAATGGCGTTGTGTAAATCCTCTAAAGTATCTGTTTCTTGAATCGCAATGTCTCTAAAAACATCCTCTTCGGCATCAAGAATGACTCTGAATTTGTAAACCATAATTCATTTTTTAGTTAGGTTGGCAAAGGTAAAATTTAATTGGGAATTACGAATTGCCAAATGCGATTTGTTGATAAGATTTTTTGAATCGGTCATTGCGAATTTTTGGAGCTACTTCCCGCTTTCCATTCCAAGAAATTAGCGCTACAAACTATTTTTCTACACCGCCAAAAAGCTTCTGTTGTCGCTTTTTGTCGCTAAGAAAAATATGGTTGTAGCACCAATTTGCTTTCCATTACAACCTGCTTGCCGGCAGGCAGGTCGGGGCTAGGCTGTAGTAGTACATTTAAAATTTCGTCTTTTGAATCGTTTGATGCAGTTCATTCACCTTCATCAATGCGGCACTGCAATACCAAGGCGTGAGTTCGTATTCGAAGATTTTCCCTTTCACCGCAGGATCTGATTCTACCAAAGCTTTGGCTTCTTCAACCGTACTTACATTGAAAACAAATATACCTCGGTAGTTTTTATCGTTTTTCATAAAAGGTCCAGCTACAGCCAATTTGCCTTCGTTGGCCAACCGATTGATGTTGTCCATATGGCCTTTGAAGTACGCATTCCGTTCTTGTTCTGTCGCGCTGGTATTCGAACCTGTTTTTAAGATACAAAATACATACTGCTTCATTCCATAATCATCGGCACCCAGCGATTGAGCTAATTTTTCGTCGTAAGCACTTTCTTGCGAATAACCAGCACTAAAGCATAATAAAAACATCAAAATCAGGATTTTATTCTTCATAAGAAATGGATATTAAAACTCAAAAGTACCAAATTTTACCAATGCCTTACAGCTCATCCTGAAAAATCTACAATTCGGTAACTATAAATTTTATAGTTTTAGACCTTGTTGCAATTTTGCTGCATCAAAAACAAACCCAACATGAAACCAAAGATTCACAAACACTACCCCAAAAAAACAAAGCGAGTAAGTCAATTCATATTTACTCTTGTAGCCTTATTTTTTACATCATTTATCTGGGCACAAACCAAAGTATCAGGTAAAGTAGTCGACGAAAAAAACAACCCAATCCCAGGTGCTAATGTCTTTATTGAAGGATCCTACGACGGCGGCTCAACCAACGACAAAGGTGAGTTTCTTTTCACAACCGATGAAAAAGGAGAAAAGTTCTTGGTCATTTCATTTTTATCTTTCGAAACGACAAAAATTCCCGTGAATTTGGCTAACTACGAGTTCAAAACGATCAAAATGAAAGAAAGTGTCAACGTGCTCGACGCGGTTGTGATTAACGCCGGAACTTTTGAAGCGGGCGATAAAGCCAAAGTTACGGTTTTAAAACCTTTAGACATCGTCACTACAGCTGGTTCTAATGCCGATATTGTGGCCGCTTTGCAAACCTTACCAGGCACACAAACTGTGGGAGAAAGCGGGCGTTTGTTTGTTCGCGGCGGGGAGAGCGACGAAGCTCAAACTTACATTGACGGTATTCGTGTGGCCCAGCCGTATGGATCTACTACGCAAAATTTGCCTACTCGCGGTCGATTTTCGCCGTTTTTGTTTAGTGGAATTTCCTTTTCAACAGGCGGTTATTCGGCCGAATATGGTGAGGCTTTATCGAGCGTACTTTTGTTGAATACGATTGATGAAATAGCCGAAGAAAAGACCGATATTTCCTTCATGACTGTTGGTTTGGGATTAGCCAATTCCCAAAAATGGAAAAACAATTCAATTAGTTTCAATACAGCTTATATTGATTTGTCGCCCTACCAATTGGTAGTGCCTCAAAACGTCGATTGGAACCGCGCTTTTCAATCGTTGTCTGGCGAAACAGTTTACCGCCACCAATTCAACGAAGGATTACTCAAAGTGTACGCTGCTTTTGATACTTCTCGTTTCGATTTGAACCAAGAAAGTATCAATACTTTAGAAAAAACACGCGTCGATTTGAACAATAATAACTTCTATTTGAATGCTTCTTATAAAGTAAATTTAATGCGCAAATGGCAATTTAGTACTGGTCTGAGCTATGGTTATGGAGAGAACAAAATTGGTTTGGGTTTGGATAAAGTCTACAACCTTGAGCATGCTTCTCATTTGAAAGTAAAAGTAAAAAAATCATTTTCAGATCGCATGAAGCTCATCTTTGGAGCCGATTATTTTAGTACTCAATTTGACGAAAGTTTCAATACCAATTTTAGAAGTCAGTATAATGCCAACATTGCGGCTGGTTACACCGAATTAGATATTTTCTTTTCTAAAAACTTGGCTGCAAAAGCAGGACTGAGAGTGGCGCACAACGATTTATTGGATGTAACGGCTGTTTCTCCAAGAGCTTCAATCGCTTACAAGATTAGCAAGGCCAGTCAGTTTTCGTTGGCGTATGGCGAGTTCGAACAAGCACCACGCCAAGATTACCTCAAATACAACACCAATTTCATCAACGAAAAGGCTTCGCATTATATTTTGAACTACCAATACAACAGCAACAGACGAACGTTTAGAAGTGAAATATATCTAAAAGATTACCGTGATTTGGTTAAGTATGATGCTATTTTTCCCACTGTTGATTCCAATTACTCCAATGCGGGTTATGGCTATGCCAAAGGATTGGATATTTTTTGGCGCGATGGAAAAACGTTTAAAAACTTAGAATATTGGATTTCGTATTCGTATATAGACACCCAACGCGATTACAAAAATTACGAATCACAAGTAACCCCCAATTTTGTTGCTAACCACAATTTGTCTGTGGTGACTAAATATTGGATTGAAAAATGGAAATCGCAAATTGGTTTTGCACACTCTTTCAACTCTGGTCGACCTTATGACAATCCGAATGAGGTGGCTTTTATGAACGGAAAAACCAAAGCGTACAACAATTTGAGTTTCAATTGGGCTTACTTACTTTCTCCGCAAAAAATACTTTATTTTTCGGTGAATAATGTGTTGGGAACACAGAATGTATTTGGTTATGAATATGCCAATACTCCTGATAGCAATGGTATTTACAACCGAAGAGAGATTATACCAACAGCCGATCGGTTTTTCTTTTTAGGTTTCTTTTGGACAATTAGCGACAACAAGAAAGACAATCAGTTGAATAATTTGTAAGAATAGAAGAAAGAAGAAAGAAGAAAGAGTAAAACTTAGGAAGCAGCAAAAAGTATAATGGAAAACAAAATAGCTTGACTAGCCCCGATTGTAGCGGTATCCTTTTAAAACCTGACAGGTTTCCGAAAACCTGTCAGGTTTTAAAAGATAAAGCTAAAAGCGGGACGAAAGTGGATTAAAACGAATAAATACCTGCTTCTAAATTTAACAATAACACCAAACAACAATTCATCCTCAAAAAACGACAGTTCAGTCACAATTAGTTTTATAAGAAGTACAACTGACCGAAATTTGTCTCATCAAACTAAAAGAAATTTTTAAACAACATCAAACAATTTTAAACAATCTTAAAAACACATCATTATGAAAACAATTATCACATTCGTCACTTTTTTAGTAGTAAGTTTAGCTACCGCACAAGGTCAATTTGAAAAAGGAATGGCCAAAGCATTTGATTTGTGGAAAGAAGGTAAATCGGCAGAAGCCTCTGCTCTGTTTGAACGAATTGCATCAGCAGAAAAAGGCAATTGGTTACCCAATTATTATGTGGCCATGGTAAATGCCACCGAGGTGTTTGATCCCAAAAACAAAGC
>CAZAJH010000175.1:0-4225 GCA_964485385.1 uncultured Flavobacterium sp. | reverse complement strand
CCCCATACTTCATGAAGTTGATCCATTGCAACGAAACCTCCCAAAACCTCCTTGTATTTTAGGATTCGATCCGAGAGCTTTTCACCCACGCCATAAACTTCCATCAAATCGTCCTTACTGGCACGATTAAGATCTATTAATTCCGTTTTTGTTTTCTTCTCACTACTTACATTAGTAGGATAATAAGCTGTTTTTGTTACACTATTTCGTTTGTTTACCCAATCTGGAAATTTAAAGTAAGGTGAAATTTTTCGTAATAAATCATCTGAAACTTTAGTTACCTTTTGAAATTCTGAGGCCGAATTGACAAATTTATTTTGTCTTCTGTACGCCAACAAGCGATCGATTTCAGCCACCGACATTCCTAATTTATATCCCTTAAAATCAGTAATGTAATTGGGATTGAAAGGCCTGACTTGATAAATGAATTGCTGCTTTTGTTCTTTTATTAGGTTTAGCTCAGTTTGTTGCGACAGCCATTTTTTTTCGTCTAATGGTTGTTTTTTATAAAAATTAAAATCGGAAAAGAAAAAAAGTAGTTGAAGGAGGACTATCACTACAAAAAGAACTGATATGCCTCTCTGTTGCTCTTTGGTAAACAGAAAATAAGTAGACATTTTTTTTGGCTTGTACATCATAATTTAGGCTTTAAATAAAGACCAAATTTAATAAAAAATCAATAAAAAAGTGGATTTCATTTTCTTTTTCTATCTTTAGCCGTAGCAAAAACTTGATATGGAAACAAACGAAAAAGAATTTAAGAAAGAGCTCAATTTGATCAATGCCACTAGTATTGTAGCTGGATCAATGATTGGATCAGGAATATTTATTGTCACTTCGGCCATGTCGCGCGATTTGGGTTCGTCTGGCTGGTTATTATTTACGTGGTTCTTAACCGGATTACTGACCCTATCGGCAGCACTGAGTTATGGCGAATTAGCTGGGATGATGCCCAATGCAGGCGGTCAATACGTGTACATTCAGAGAGCTTATGGAAAGCTAGTATCCTTTTTGTATGGATGGACCGTTTTTACAGTTATTCAAACTGGTGTTATAGCTGCTGTTGCCGTAGCTTTTGCCAATTATACTTCTGTTTTTATTCCGAAATTAGAAACAAAGTTGTTTGATTTGTCTGCCACTACTGCAATAACCTACAAACAAATCATGGCGATTGCAAGCGTTATTTTGTTGACTTACATCAATACCAAAGGAGTTCAAAACGGAAAAAAACTGCAACTTCTCTTTACGGTAGCCAAGTTGTTTGCTTTATTTGCTCTAATTGTTTTGGGGTTGTATGTGGGCTTGCAAACCGATGTTTTGAGTACCAACTTTGAAAATCCTTGGCGTGCCTTTAAAACCGTTTTAAATGATGACGGAACCACAGCGATTACCCAACTCTCTGGACTCGCATTAGTTGCTGCAATCGGAACTACAATAATAAATTCGTTGTTTTCTAGTGATGCTTGGAATAATGTTACATTTATTGCGGCCGAAATTAAAGATCCGAAACGTAATATTCCGCGCAGTTTGTTTTTGGGAACCACGATTGTTACCGTCATTTATTTGTTAGCTAATTTGGCCTATTTAGCTCTGTTACCTTTGGGAGGAAACCCCGAGGGAGCTTCTGTTTTTGAAAAAGGAATCATGTTTGCTAGTGAAGATCGAGTTGGCGCAGCCGCAGCCAATATCATTTTGGGTAATGTTGGTGTTTTTGTCATGGCTGGATTAATCATGATTTCTACTTTTGGCTGCAATAGCGGATTAATTTTAGCCGGAGGTCGATTGTTTTACGCGATGTCAAAAGACGGTTTGTTTTTTAAGCAAGCGGGAGAACTCAACGCTCATAACGTTCCTGAAAAAGCTCTTTGGTTTCAGTGTATCTGGGCCTCTGTTTTGTGTATTTCAGGCAAATACGGTGACTTATTGACGTACGCCACTTTTGCATCTCTCTTGTTTTACATACTTACTATTTACGGAATCTTTATATTGAGAAAAAAAGAACCCAATACCGAGCGTCCTTATAAGGCTTTTGGTTATCCAATCATCCCTTTGTTGTACATAGTTGTTACGTTGCTTATCTGTGTTACGCTATTGATTTACGACACTACCAACACAGGACTGGGCTTGTTGATTGTACTTTTGGGAATTCCTGTTTATTATCTTACAAAGTACCCAACCCAAAAACAATAAACCTATTGAGAAACCGATAAGTGCTGTTACTTTTCAACATTTATTCTATCGTAAAATAAAATACTTTATATTTGATTTTTTAACTAACCAAAATAAAATTAATTATGTCAATTTGGAAAAGAAAACCATTAGATTTACTATTAGCTGAAGCCGCAGACTCCGAAAAAGGACTCAAAAGAACGTTAACCGCTTGGTCTTTGATTGCTTTGGGGATTGGCGCCATTATTGGGGCTGGACTTTTTGTAAGAACAGCAATGGCAGCGTCTCAAAATGCGGGGCCTTCTGTAACAATTGCATTTGTTGTTGCCGCAATCGGTTGTGCATTAGCTGGTTTGTGTTATGCTGAATTATCATCCTCTATTCCAATTTCAGGTAGTGCCTACACCTATACTTATGCTACGATGGGCGAATTTTTGGCTTGGATTATCGGTTGGGATTTGATTCTTGAATACGCGGTTGGAGCAGCTACTGTGGGTATTGCTTGGAGCGAATACCTAAACAACCTGCTGGTCAACGTGCTTCACGTAAGTCCGATTCCCTACGAACTCTCGCATTCGCCATTTCAGACTTCCCCAGATGGACTGCATCAGGGCTTAATTAATTTACCCGCCTTGTTCATAGTAGGTATAATCAGTTTATTACTAATCAAAGGAATTCAGGAATCTGCATTTGTAAACGGATTAATTGTAATTGTCAAAGTGGCCATCGTTGTTATGATCATTGCTATTGGTTGGGGATTTATCAATCCTGCTAACCATGAGCCATACATTCCGCCAAGTTCAGTCTACACCGATCCGCATGGAATAAGTCATTCATTTGGTGGATTTTGGGGAATTATTGGTGCGGCCGGAACCGTTTTCTTTGCTTTCATTGGCTTTGATGCTGTTTCAACTGCTGCACAAGAAACCAAAAACCCCAAACGTAATATGCCTATCGGAATTTTAGGTTCACTGGCTATTTGTACGTTGCTGTACATCTTGTTTGCTCATGTATTAACCGGTGTTGCTACAATTGAAGATTTTAGAGGTGAAGGTGGTGAAGCTTCTGTGGCTTTTGCTATTCAAAAATACATGACGGGATACCAATGGTTGGCCAACTTTGTAACGGTTGCCATTTTGGCAGGATTCTCCTCAGTAATATTAGTTATGTTATTGGGTCAGTCTCGCGTATTCTATTCTATGGGTAAAGACGGATTATTACCAAAGGCTTTTAGTGATTTACACTCTAAATACCAAACTCCCTACAAAGCCAATATCGTTATTTTGATTATTGTAGGATTATTTGCTGCTTTTGTACCTGGTGATATTGTTGGAGACATGACTAGTATTGGAACATTATTTGCTTTTGTACTAGTATGTGTTGCTGTTATCATTTTGCGAAAAAAAGAACCAAATATGGCGCGTGAATTTAAAACTCCTTTAGTTCCTTTGGTACCAATTTTGGGTGTAATCGCTTGTTTGTTGATGATGGTAGGATTGGGTTGGACCAACTGGTTACGTCTTTTTGCCTGGATGGGATTGGGTGTAGTTATTTACTTTGTGTATGGCGTTAAGAACAGCCGACTAAACAATGGTGACAAATAAATCATTGTTTTTTAAATAGCAAAAAGGATTAAGTAAAAAACTTAATCCTTTTTTTATAAATCAAAAACAGAACTCCGCTTGGAACGAATTAAATCTTTTAACTTAATCCAAAAAGCCAAGGTCAAATAAACACCAAACCACAAACCGACTGTAACAAATGAAATATAAATAAAGAACAGTCTTACGTTGGTAGCTCGCATACCCAGTTTATCTGCCAATCGGGAAGAAACATGAAAACCGTGCTTTTCAAAAAAAATGAGGATATTGTGAATCATTCTTTATTTTTTTCAAAAGTATTACTTTTTAATCAATTCTATACCTACCGCACATCGCATACATTGATTTGAATTGCACAACTCTTTCTTTAGTTGCAATAATGATTGCGATTCGAACGCATTTTTTGCCTCCCACCCAAAGTAAGCAAATTTTTCAATAATTGTATTTTTCTCAGG
>CAZAJH010000174.1:0-4246 GCA_964485385.1 uncultured Flavobacterium sp. | reverse complement strand
AGACAAATTGTCTAAAAAAGCAAGTCAAATTGGTGCTGTGAATGTGATTCGTTTCACCAAAAAAAGGAAACTAAAAGGCTATAATTCTGATTATTATGGCTTTAAAAAATCAATTCAACCTTTATTACAACCGCATCATAAGAGAGCATTACTACTCGGAACAGGTGGTGCTGCTAAGGCGGTTGCTTTTGCTTTAGAAGAATTAGACATACTGTATACTTTTGTCTCCAGAGAAGCCTTTGAAAATACAATCGATTACAGCCGCGTAAACACCACCTCCTTTGATAATTATCAAATCATTATCAACTGCACACCACTGGGTACGCATCCCAATACAGAAGAATTTCCACCAATTCCGTACGACTTTTTTACCAGCAAACACTTGGCTTACGATTTGATTTACAATCCCGAACAAACGCAATTTTTAAAAAAAGCTAAGAAAAAAGGAGCTGTTACCAAAAACGGCCATGAAATGCTAGTGCTACAAGCCGAAAAAGCCTGGAAAATTTGGAATAAACAGTAAACCTAATCTCAGGAAATTCATTTTCACTCCCGAAAAACGATTAAATGGTGAGAAATGTCTGATTTTCTTTGAATTTTCACATCGCTTTACTATCTTTCGCCCTCAAAAATTGTATAACCTTACACATTTTATAATGTTAGAAGAAAAGAATGATAACCTGCCTATCAATGAGAATGAGGCAGAAGGAAATGCAAACAACGACACCTTAGATAATTTTACTTCTGAAAATCAAGAAGTTGAAGTTGCTAACGACGCAAGTGAAGCTATTGAGGAAATGGTGCCAGATACAGAAATAGAAGCGCCAATCGACGCGAATGATGCTGACTCAGTCAATGGCGAAATCGAAGATTTGGTTGGAGAAGAAATTGAAACACCAGTTGAGGAAGAAGTTCAAACTACCGAAACAGTTGAAAATACTGTTGCGTTAACGGATGAGCAAGTAGCCGACGATGCTTTGGTTTATGAAAGTGAATCGGATGTAGTGATGAACGCTATTTCGGATGTAAATGCCGAAGAGAGTGAGGATGAAACCTTGAAAGAGCGTCACGATATTCCAATGGAAGACTATGACGCCATGCCGATGGAGCAGTTGGTGGATGAACTTGAAAAATTGGTAAGCGTTGAAAAAGTAATGTCGGTAAAAGACCATGTAGAAGAAGTAAAAAAATCATTCTTATCCAAGTATTACCATTTTATAGACGAAAAAAGAGATGAGTTTTTGGCCGAAAATCCTGAAACTACAGAAGATTTTCACTATCATTTTCCATTAAAATCTAAATTTGACGAGTTATACAACAACTACCGAAATAAGAAAAACAGTCACTTTAAATCGCTTCAAACCAACTTAGAAGCCAATTTAAAAAACCGTATGGCTTTGGTAGAAGAATTGAAAAACCTAGTCAATAATCCAACAGGCAACATTGCTAGTTCGTTGAAACAATTAAATGACATCCGAGACCGTTGGAAAAATGCTGGTCCAATTCCGAAAGACAAATACAATCACGTTTGGAATAACTACCATTTTCACATCGAAAATTTTTATGACTTTTTGCACTTAGATCGTGAAGCTCGTGATTTGGATTTCAAACACAACCTTGAACAAAAACAAAAAATCATTGCTCGTGTACAAGAATTAGTAAACGAAGCAGACATCAATAAATCGTTCCGCGAATTACAAGATTTACACCGCATTTGGAAAGAAGAAATTGGTCCCGTTTCCCGTGATCAGCGCGAGGCTATTTGGGCACAATTTAGTGAGTTGACCAAACAAATGCACGACAAACGAGAAGCGTACTACGAAAGCTTTCGTGAAAAGGAAAATGAAAATTTGGCTAAGAAAAAAGAGATTATCGCTCAAATTGAAGCGCTAGCTACCGAGAAAGTTGACTCTCATTCAGCATGGCAAAGTCAAATGGAAAAAGTTGAAGCGTTACGAAATACTTTTTTTGCAACCGGAAAAGTACCGAGTGAAGTGAATGAACAAACTTGGGCAGAATTCAAAAAAGCGGTAAAAGATTTCAATGTGTTGAAAAATTCATTCTACAAGGAAATTAAAAAAGACCAAAACGATAATTTAAGCAAGAAACAAGCTCTAGTAGACAAAGCCAATGAGTTAAAAGACAGCGAAGATTTTGCCTCTACCACTCCAATCATGAAGCAAATTCAGGAGGAATGGAGAACCATTGGTCATGTTCCCAGAAAATTCTCGGACAAACTTTGGGGCGAATTTAGAGCTGCTTGCAACCATTATTTTGAGCGTTTAAAAGACAGTAAAAAAGAAGAAAACGCTGAAGAAGTAGCCGCTTTTGAGAAGAAAAAAGAATACCTCGAAACCTTAAAGTCTTTTGAGTTGGTTGGTGAACATAAAACCGATTTGGATGCCATCAAAGCGCACATTGAGGCATGGAAGTCAATTGGTCGTGTTCCCTTTAACAGAAGACACATTGAAGGTAAATTCAATAAAATTTTGGATGCCTTATTTGAAAAACTAAGTGCTAGCAAAAAAGAGGGAGAAATGATGCGTTTTGCTAATCGCTTGGATCAGTTATCTAGTTCAGAAGATTCGAGAAAATTGGATAACGAAAAAGTATTCATGATGCGAAAAATTGACGAAATTCAAGGTGAAATTTTTCAATTGGAAAATAATATTCAGTTTTTTGCGAATGCGAAAGCCGATAATCCAATGGTAAAAGAAGTGCGTAAAAACATTGAACGTCAAAAAGAAGAATTGCAAATTTGGAAAGACAAATTGAAACAATTACGCAATTTGAAAAGCGAATAATAAGATACCAAACCTAACAAAGCTCTTCCTCAGAAGGGCTTTTTTTATGCGACTTAATTCGCTACATTTGCCAAAAATAAAAGTATGTCAAATTTGTATTTGGGTTACCATTTTAAAGTAGAGCCAAAAGAACTCGGTACCGAAATTTTAATTGCCGAATTGGGCGAAAAACCGTTTGAAAGTTTTATAGAAACTGACGAAGGATTTTCGGCTTACATTCAGAAAGAAGTTTGGAGTGCTGATGTTTTGGATGACATCTACATATTGAATTCGCCCGAATTTACTATTTCCTATACAATCGAAGAAATTGAGCAAGTGAATTGGAATGAAGAATGGGAAAAAAATTTCGAGCCTATTGATGTGGACGGAAAATGCCATGTTCGCGCGCCATTTCATCCTAAAACTACAGCCGAATTTGATATAGTGATTGAACCTAAGATGAGTTTTGGAACTGGTCATCACGAAACCACACACATGATGATTCAACATTTATTGGATATGGATGTTGAAAATAAGAAAACCTTAGATATGGGTTGTGGCACAGCAATTTTAGCCATCTTAGCCGAAATGAAAGGCGCCAAACCGATTGATGCTATCGATATTGACAATTGGTGTTATTTGAATTCAATTGAAAATGCCGAACGTAATAATTGCCACCAAATTTCCGTTTACGAAGGTGATGCGGCTTTGTTAAAAGGAAAAAAATACGATTTAATCATTGCCAATATCAATCGAAATATCTTATTGAATGATATGCAAGACTATGTTGATTGTTTGAATAAAGAGGGCGTTTTGCTTTTGAGTGGTTTTTACAATGAAGACATCCCGTTTATTGACGCTTCTTGTGCTGAAAAAGGGTTAACGTTGGTAAAAAAATTAGAGCGAAACAATTGGGTTTCGTTAAAATACGTAAATTAGTGTTCACCATTTTTAGGAACTATGAGTACGATTGAAAAAGTAAAAGAAGACATTTTAGTTGATGAGTTGGTTAGCATCAATAATGAAATTGTGTTATACAACGACGATGTAAACACCTTTGATCACGTGATTGATACTTTGATTCGGGTTTGTCAACATACTTCAGAACAGGCCGAACAATGCGCTATCATTGTACATTACAAAGGAAAATGCACCGTAAAAACAGGTCATTTTGACGAGTTAAAACCACAATGTACCCAGCTTTTAGAAGCGGGTTTGAGTGCAGAAATCATTTAACCCATCTTACCAACCATACAGCTGACATACGATTTGGCTTTTGTTCCCAGGGAGTTTTCCTCGCCTACTTCAGGATATCCCAACAACTTCAGTGCCTCTTTGGCATCATGTAAAGCCAAATTATCGGAATAATCAAAGGTTACTAATTTGTTTTCTACATCAACTTCAACCGTAGAGATGTTGATTAATTGTGTTAGCTTATTTTCGATAGTGGTTGCGCATCCCTG
>CAZAJH010000173.1:0-4252 GCA_964485385.1 uncultured Flavobacterium sp. | reverse complement strand
GATGATACCAAAACACTACCGGTTAATGTACTTCAAATTGGTGCAACCAACAGTAGTTTTCAACTGAATCAATGGGAAGAAATCCAAACCAAAAATCGCTTTGTCACTCAGTCGCCAAAAGAAAAGAAAACGCTCCATCAAGTGGTGTTAAATCAACCGCAACGCATTGAAAAAATAAAGATTAAAGTCAAACAACCTACCTTATTCAATAGAGAGGTGAGTGTTTACACCTTAGAAACCAAAAAAATAAATAAGGCTACTACAACTAATCAAGAAACGATTGCGCAATTCACTCTTTCCTCAAAAGGTTCGGATGAATTTGATTTAGTTTCAGATAAAGCTTACGAATTGTACATCGAAATTGCCAACGAAGACAATCCGCCACTAGACATCGAATCCATTCAACTTTTCCAAAAACCACTATTTCTAATTGCCGAGTTGGATCCGAAAGAAGTTTACACAGTCGTAACTGGAGATGACAAATTATTCACTCCATCCTATGATTTGACTCACTTTGAAAACGAAATTAAAAATACGGCAGGTGTAATCAAAATGACTAACGCCAAGCCAGAGACCACCAACATAAATAATACAAAGCCACTTTCATTTTGGGAACAATCATGGTTCTTATGGATGTGTATCCTATTGGCTGGTATTGCCCTTTTGTACTTTAGTGTAAGTTTAGTCAAAGAGATAAAAAAATAAGCTTGTTGATTTATAAAACTACTTTTCTAAGTCAAAAATTACAATTAGAATTACTATTTTTGTTCAACTAAATTACAAACCAAACAATATGCTCATCCTTGGAATTGCTGGTGGAACAGGTTCTGGAAAAACAACCGTGGTACACCAAATTATGAACGAATTACCAGAAACTGAAGTCGGTATCATCTCACAAGATTCGTATTACAAAGCCAATCCCGGGCTTTCTTACGAAGAACGTAGTCTGATTAATTTTGACCATCCGCGTGCTATTGATTTTGAATTATTAGTGCAACACCTCAAAGATTTACGTGACGGAAAAGCCATCGACCAACCCGTTTATTCGTTCATCACCCACGATCGTACCGAAGATACTATCCACACGCATCCCAGAAAAGTAATGATTGTAGAAGGTATTCTAATTCTTGCTAATCCCGAATTGCGTGATTTATTCGACATCAAAATCTTCGTTCATGCCGATTCGGACGAACGCTTGATTCGTCGTTTAAAACGTGATATTGCCGAGCGCGGCCGCGATATGGAAGAAGTACTCAATCGCTACCAAAACACGCTAAAACCCATGCACCAACAGTTCATCGAACCGACCAAAGCTTTTGCCGATATTATCATTCCAAACGACAAATACAATACCGTAGCCATCGATGTGGTTCGCGCTGTGATCAACCAACGAATCGCCTAAAAATGAACAATCCGCTCAATAACTTTATCGCGAAATATCCGTTCTTAAAATTTTTAAGCAACCGCTACGTTATTGTGCTCGTTTTTTTTATCATTTGGATGTTGTTTCTCGACAATACCTCATATATGTTACACCGTGAATTAGACCAACAAATTGACGAACTCGAAGCCAATAAAAAATACTATCAAGACGAAATAAAAAAAGACAATCAAAACATCAAAAAATTACAAAATCTCGATTATGTAGAGCAATACGCCCGCGAAAAATATTACATGAAACGCGATAGCGAAGACATTTACATCATCGAATACGAAGAAGACGAATTGCGCAAAAAAGATTCCGTCGCTAATTTGCAGTAGCACTCGTTGTACGTTCTTAAGACCAATTGTCCCGCTATCCGCAGTATCTTTTTTGCAGGAAATTAGAATGCAAATGAAAACCTCAAAAGCAAAAAAGGATACTTGCTCTTATCGGGGCTAGGTTAGAAGTAATAGTAGTTGCAAAGAAGAAAGAAGAAAGACCGCTGCGCTGCAAGAAGCAACAAACAATTTTCTTATTCTTTCAGCGAAATGATCTTTCAGCAAAGCGGTCTTTCAGCAAAGCGGTCTTGCAGCGAAGCGATCTTTCAACGAAGTGGTCTTGCAGCGAAGCGATCTTGCAGCGAAGCGATCTTGCAGCGAAGCGGTCTTCCAGCAAAGCGATCTTTCTTCAAAAAAATAAAAACCAAATTACCGTGGAAAACACCAACTTATTTTCAGCATTCGAACCCGTTTCTTCCAAACAATGGAAACAACAGATTCAATATGAACTCAAAGGCGCCGACTACAACGAAACTCTCGTCTGGGAAAGCTTAGAAGGAATCAAAGTCAAACCTTTTTACCACGATGACGAATTTGAACTAAAATACCAAAGTCAAGCTCCCAATACGGCGTTTACTATTGTTCAAAATATTTTCGTTCACGACGTCAAAAAATCCAACGAGCGTGCTTTAGACACCTTACATCGTGGTGCCGAGAGCATTCGTTTCACCATCGAAAATGAAAGCATCACTGTTGCACAATTGATGCAAAATCTTCCTTTAGAAAGGACAACGTATTATTTCAATTTGCCCTTTCTTTCAATCGATTTCGTAAACCAACTGACTGATTTCAGTTCGAAAAACAAGGCGAATTTTATTATCCAAATCGACCCAATCGGACAATTGTGTAGCGACGGTAATTGGTTTGAAAACCTCGACTCCGACATTGAAAAACTAAATCTCCTAGCTAAAAGCGCAACTTCATTCCTCAAAATTTCATCTGGAATCTACCAAAATGCTGGTGCCAATAAAGTTCAAGAACTAGCGTACACTTTGGCACACATCAACGAATACTTCAATCGCATTCCAAACCTCAATTCACCAATTACTATTGAAGTGGCAATTGGAACGAATTACTTTTTTGAAATTGCCAAATTGCGCGCTTTACGTTTGTTATTCAATACACTAGCCAAAGAGTACAATCACAATTTCGATTGCCACATCGTTGCTACACCTACCAAACGCAACAAAACCTTGTACGATTACAATGTCAATATGCTCCGCACCACCACCGAATGTATGAGCGCGATTTTGGGTGGAGCCAATGCGATTGCTAATCTGCCTTACGACAGTTTGTACCACAAAGACAACGAATTTGGCGACCGAATCGCCCGCAACCAATTGTTGGTATTGAAACACGAAAGCTATTTTGATAAAGTGAATAATCCAGCTGATGGTACGTATTACATCGAAAGTCTAACCGAACAATTAGCCGAAAAAGCGCTTGTATTATTCAAAGACATCGAAGCCAATGGCGGATTGATTACGCAACTCATCGAAGGTACAATCCAACGCAAAATCAGCGAAAGCGCTACCAAAGAACAAGAACTTTTTGATTCGGGCAAAGAAGTACTTCTCGGAACTAACAAATACCCAAACAAAAACGATCAAATGAAACACGATTTGGAATTGTATCCATTTGTAAAACAAAATCCACGTAAAACCTTAATCACACCAATTATTGAAAAACGATTGGCAGAAAAAGTAGAACAAGAACGATTATCACAAGAATAAACTCAGTCTCACAAGAACTCAGTTTCTCAGCAACTCAGAAAAAATGAGAAAGAACATACAACATATAAGTTTAAAGCCCGCAACAATTAGCCATCAGCAAGTAGCTGAAAGCTTTTTGACTGCAGAAAACATTGAAGTTAAAAAAACGTATTCAAAAGAAGACATCGAAAACCTAGAACATATTGGTTTTGGTGCTGGCTTTGCGCCTAATTTGCGAGGACCCTACGCGACCATGTACGTACGTCGTCCGTGGACGATTCGTCAGTACGCTGGATTTTCAACCGCCGAAGAAAGCAATGCGTTCTATCGTCGCAATCTGGCTGCAGGGCAAAAAGGACTTTCCGTTGCTTTCGATTTGGCCACTCACCGCGGTTACGACTCCGATCACGAACGCGTGTTTGGCGATGTCGGAAAAGCAGGCGTGGCCATCGATTCAGTAGAAGACATGAAAATCCTCTTCGACCAAATTCCATTGGGTGAAATGTCGGTTTCCATGACTATGAACGGTGCCGTTTTGCCTATTATGGCCTTTTACATTGTCGCTGCCGAAGAACAAGGCGTAAGTATGGAACAACTCTCGGGAACGATCCAAAACGATATTTTGAAGGAATTCATGGTGCGCAATACTTACATTTATCCGCCGACGCCTTCGATGAAAATTATTGCGGATATTTTCGAATTCACAAGCAAAAAAATGCCTAAGTTCAACTCGATTTCGATTTCGGGTTACCACATGCAAGAAGCGGGAGCTACCGCCG
>CAZAJH010000172.1:0-4330 GCA_964485385.1 uncultured Flavobacterium sp. | reverse complement strand
GGCTGGTTTTCTGGGTTCAAAAGTTCCTAAACCTCCAGCAATGGCAACTGCTTTTGCGTGGTGTTTTGTGCCTTTATTGGTAGTAACTATAAACGTTCCATCGTCTAATTTGTCTATAGTTTCGGCAGTCTCCGCCAAAGTAAATCCGGGTTGAAATTGTTTGATTTGCTCCATCAAATTGTTGACCAAGTCACCCGCTAATACTTCGGGATACCCCGGAATATCAAAAATTGGCTTTTTGGGGTACAATTCAGCCAATTGACCACCTGGCTGCGGCAAAGCATCTATAATATGGCACTTTAATTGTAGTAATCCTGCCTCAAAGACAGCAAAAAGTCCGGTTGGCCCAGCGCCAATGATGAGTATATCAGTTTGAATCATTTTGTATTTACATTCTAAAATCAGAAGCTCAAAATTCGTACATTTAAACCGCTCGACTTATGATTTTTATCAGTTGTGATGCGGGTGTAACAGTAGATTATTTTGGTGTATTAAAAATAACGAAAGTACTACCTCGTTGTTACCCAACGCGATTACACCAAAAATTAAGCTATATTTTCAACTGTTTCTATTTGTGGAGCATACCGCTTAATAGTAGTTTCAACTCCCGCTTTTAAAGTCATTTGATTCACACTACATCCTGTGCAAGCACCTTCAAATCGGACTTTTACATGTTTTTCATCTTCAATCGAGACCAACGAGATGTCTCCACCGTCTGAATTTAAAAACGGACGAATTTCTTCAAGTGCTTTTTCGATGTTTTGTGTTAATTCTTCGTTTGTCATTTCTTTTTGATATTAGGACTGTAGGACTTTAGGACAACATGACAAAATCACAGCATCTTAAAGCCTTAGTGTCTATTTTTTTACTGCCGAACATCCTGCCATAGTCGTAATTTTTATTGCTTCAGTAGGCGCTAAATGTTCGTTTCGATACACCACTTCCTGTACTACATTTCGAGCAATTTCTTCGTATACTTTTTCCAAAGTTGTGGCAGTTTGCATAGCGGCTGGTCTACCGTAATCTCCAGCTTCGCGAATACTTTGCACCAAAGGAACTTCGCCCAAAAATGGCACTTGCAAATCTTCGGCTAAGTTTTTGGCTCCTTCTTTTCCGAAGATGTAGTATTTATTATTTGGTAATTCTTCGGGGGTAAAATAGGCCATGTTTTCGATGATTCCTAAAACAGGCACATTAATAGCATCTGATTGGAACATGGATACTCCTTTTTTGGCATCAGCCAGCGCTACGGCTTGTGGTGTGCTTACTACAACTGCTCCAGTAACAGGCAACGCTTGCATGATGGAAAGGTGAATATCGCCTGTCCCAGGTGGTAAATCGATGAGCATAAAGTCGAGTTGACCCCAATCGGCATCAAAAATCATTTGATTCAACGCTTTAGACGCCATGGGACCGCGCCAAATTACAGCCTGACTTGGTGAGGTAAAAAAACCGATAGAAAGCAATTTGATCTCGTAGCTTTCGATGGGTTTCATTTTGGATTTGCCATCCACAACAACCGAAATCGGTTTTTCGTTTTCAACATCAAACATGATGGGCATACTTGGGCCGTAAATATCTGCATCAAGAATGCCGACTTTAAAACCCATTCGGGCTAAAGAAACCGCCAAATTAGCTGTAGTTGTCGATTTTCCAACACCGCCTTTTCCTGAAGCCACAGCAATAATATTACTGATACCCGGAATGGCTTTGCCTTTGATTTGATTCGGATTTTCGGGCACTTCCACTTTGATGTTTACTTTGACAACAGCATTAGGTGAAAATTGCTCGTGGACTAATTTTTTAATGTCGTCTTCTGCTCGTTTTTTAATGTGCATGGCTGGCGTTGTGAGCACCAAATCCACGACAACTTCATCGCCGAAAGTAAGTACATTTTTAACCGCACCACTTTCCACCATGTTTTTCCCTTCGCCAGCAACCGAAATGGATTCGAGTGCTTTGAGGATTTCTTTTCTATCTAGTTTCATTGTACCATCTTTTAAGTCAATCTTCTTTATTAAGAATGATTTTAGATTGCAAAGATAGTACGAATTCTTCTGAAACAATAGTTAATGAATTGAAAATGTTTATCGTTTGATGCTAAAGATTTATCAAAATGATCTATTTCACAAATGATTGTGTTGAATCAGATTGATTTTTAAATGAATGAACTGCAATTGAAGATCGTTTTTGAGTACATCATACTGAGAGGAAAGCAGTTGATTTTTTACCGAAGAAAAAACCACCGCATCAACCTTACCAGCACTAAATTTAGCCTGAGTAGTAGTAAAAGAGGCATGAGCATAACCAAGCGTTTGATGTAAAACATCTTTCAATTCTAACGCATTCTTTATATTCTGATTTTCGAGCGCAATTTGTTGAGCAATTTTTTGCTTTTCTTGATTGATTTTGAGCTCGTCTTTTTCGTTTGCTATTTTTGTCTCTAGAACTCTTCTGTAAGTCCTGAATCCACCAAACACTGGAATTCTCAATTGTATTCCTACCTGATGTTGTTTGTTGTCGCCTAATTGGTCACCAAAATTAGCCACTTGAACATCGGGTTGGTTTAAAGGTTTGTAATAAAACGAAGAAAAAGTATAGTACGATGATACTGTGGGCATGAGTTCTGATTTTTGCAATTGTATTTCATTTTGACTGTTTTTGAAATGGAGTTCGGCTAATTTTATTTTTGGATTACTGACGTCTGTTTCCGAGTTGATAGGAGATTCGGTTACCCAATACGGTTCCAAAATCACAGGTTCTATTGCAACGGAATTGACATTCATCAATTGAAATAACTGGATTTTTTGTACCTGAAAAAGCTGCTGCGTTTCTTTAAGCCGTTTTTGTTCTTGGACACAGCTGAGTTGCATGTCATACAAATCACTTTGGGGTTTACTCCCCAGATTAACTTCTTTGGTTATTCGACTCAAATTGAACTCTGTATTGACCATTTGCTCCTGTTGAACACGAACTAATTCTTGGGTAAAAAGTGCCGAGTAGTAGCTTTCAAGCAGTTGTAGTTTGTATTCATTCTCAATCACCTCCTGCTCGGCTTTGGCAATTTCAATATTGATTTTATCTTTTTTGGCATTAGCAAAAGCGTTAAAATCAATGAGATTCATCTGGGCATTGATAAAAAAGTTGTCGTATTGAATGTTTGAGCTTACCCTAGTGTTGGTGGAAGGATCAATAGTGGAACCAAAATTATAGCTTTGTTCGCCAAAAAGATTCACCAAAGGCACCATTTGACTCCATACCGAATTTTTGGCTTTTTGAGTTCGTTTTACCTCCAACTGTTTGATCTTTACATCAATATTATTTTGCAAAGCAATCTCCAAGCATTTGGGCAACGGCCATACGTTTTCCTGCCCGTTGACAATCAAGTTGAATAAAAAAAAGACTCCTATTACAAACTTCTTATTCATATTTCAAATACTTCAAGACGTCAACTTTGGTAGCTTGATAGGCTTTTGACAAAACCACTACCAAGGTCAAGAACATCAAAACAAAAAAACCAACTATAAAAGGCGTGCTTGAAATAGCAATACGGTACACAAAATTTTCGAGCCATTTATTGAGCAAATAATACACAGGGAATAGTGCAATGGCAAATCCAATGACACAAAATATAATGTACTGTTTTGATAATTCTTTTAATAGCACATTGGTTTCGGCTCCGAGGGTTTTTCGTATGGCAATTTCTTTCATTCGTCTTTGAATGGAAAACGATGCCAACGAAAACAATCCAAAAAGGGCTATGATAATAACTATTACGTTCAATAGAGAGAATAAATTTCGCTGTTTGGTATACGTTTCATAGGTGCGTGCATAGGCTTTATCGACAAAATCATACGTAAAAGGATATTCGGTGTCGATATTTTTTACCCAAAACTTCTCGATATTAGTGAGGGTTTCCTCCAAGTGCTGAGTATCTACTTTGACATAAATTTTATTTACATTCTGAATCATCCAATCGACGGTCTTGAAGTGGAAAAAAGTCATAGGTGGAATTTCTCTGTCGGGTCCATATACATGAAAATCCTTTACTATTCCAACAATCTTCAGCTTTTTATTCCAGTCGATTTCTTTTCCGAGTGGATTTTTCTCGTTCATCAAAGCCACCGCTTTTTCGTTTACTAATACGTTATCAATTGAATCAGATGCAATGCTGGACGACAAGTTTCTACCTTGTACAATCTGTATTTTCATCATGTCTATCATATCAAAATCAATTCCCATATTTTGCCCTTGGATGGTAATATCTTTGTAGGTGTAACTCGATGAACTGTTGGCTCCATTTGAAAAAGTAAAAGCGCCTGTAGATATC
>CAZAJH010000171.1:0-4347 GCA_964485385.1 uncultured Flavobacterium sp. | reverse complement strand
GCTTCTTTTACGTTTTCGGCTTCGGCCACCACGTCAATTCCTTTGCAATGTTCTTTAATCGTATTGAAAAGTAGTGAGCGAGCATGTGATTCATCGTCAATAATAATAGCTCTCATAATTAGTAGGTTTCTATTTTCAAAAATAGGATTTATTTTTTGAATTAATTCTATATGATTTTACCATTTATGAAGTCAAAACTACTGTTTGTGGTAAATTTTTACATCGCATACTTCACAAATGGTAGAAACACAACTAACGTCACATTCAGTTGATGGAGTTAAAACAACCATTCATGGAAATCGAATTAAAAATTAGATTTATAAAAAGACAATAAAGTCTGAGCAGGACCCCATTTATGAATTCAGATTGACCGTTTATGAGTTCACATAGCGTAACCCAGGGGTGCAAATGTAATTTTGCTTAAAATTTTAAGACATATTACAATGAAAAAATTATTACTTATTCATCTTTTATTGCTCTCAATTACTAGTTTTTCCCAAACACCCATTTATAAATATGATTTTGATGGGGATATGAACAATAGCGGTTCAGCAACTATTGGTCCTTGGGTGCCAAACGGAACAGGTTCAGTTGCGTATGTAACCAACAGACTAGGCGAACCCAACAAAGCAATAAATATTCCTAACACTTTAGGATACAACATTGATATTTTAGGGAATTCCGTTATGCCCTCAGGTAATTCAGCCAGAACGTTGAGCTTTTGGGTGAAGTTTGTCAACGACAACGATAACAAGTCCTATCCAGTTGTGGGTTGGGGAGCAGCATCACCAAACCAAGCCTTTGGTTTTTGGAGAACGGGTGTTCAAAATAGTTACTACACCATTGGTAATGACTATAACGTGCCACAGACCAATGCTCAAATACAAGCCACAAATAGCGGTTGGGTTCATATTGCCATGACACATACGGGAACTACATTATCCATATTTTATAACGGAGTAGATGCAGGTAATTATCCGCGAACGTTAAACACAGTAAACCAAATTTTTAAGTTGAATCGATTGGTTAATTCAGCTAATGGAGGAACTGGAGATGCTATTCAATTGGATGATTTAAGAATATACAACACAGCACTTACCGCTTCTCAAATTCAAGATATTTATAACCAGACCACCACCACAGGTCCTTCAATAAGCAATGTTTCTGCTACTAATATAGGCAATAACTCAGCCACGATAAATTATACGATTAATGCAAATAATGCCGCCACTACGACAGAGGTTCGTTATGCCGTTTCTCCGGGTGGAACTTTGCAAATACAAGCAGGACCTAGCGCAACAGGAACTGTAAATACACCACTTTCAGTGAATTTATCTGGTTTGTCTCCCAATACAACCTATGAATACAACGTTTGGGCAAGTAATAGCCAAGGAACTAATTTTTTAGCAGCATCCTTATTC
The DNA here is from genome assembly GCA_964485385.1 of uncultured Flavobacterium sp. Lineage (GTDB taxonomy): Bacteria > Bacteroidota > Bacteroidia > Flavobacteriales > Flavobacteriaceae > Flavobacterium. Next base: position 2,926 of record CAZAJH010000171.1, on the reverse strand, counting down.
TTTACAACAACAGGTTCAACGGCACCACCTGTTTTAACTGCCGTAAATGAAAGTAATATTACCAATGTGTCGGCGTCGATTAACTTTAGTTTGAATACAGGAGGAATAGCAACACCAACAACCGTTAATTACGGAACTTCTTCCTCTGCACTCACTAGTTCAGTAAGTGGTCCTGTTGTAACATCAAGTACAGCTACTCCAAATACAATAAATCTAACAGGATTATCGGCCAATACAACCTATTATTATCAAGTTGTTGCGACCAATACCAATGGCATTACTTCATCCAGTATTGATAGTTTTACTACTTTGGCTACAGCACCAGCGCCAACACCCATTTATCATTTCCCATTTAATGGTAGTTTGACAGCAACAGATGGAGTAACTACAATGAATTATGAGCCTAGTTCTGGTCAGTTTGCTTTTGTAATTGGGAATACGGCTTTGGCTTTTATAAACAATTCAAATATAACTCCAAATTTTAGTGCCATACTACCTAATTTACCCCAAGGAAATTCTGCCAGAACGGTATCTATTAGACTAAACTTTGACATCAATTCACTCAGTCAATCAAACAATGTTTTTGTATGGGGAACTCCAGTAGCGAATCAAGCCTACGGATGGTCGCAATCGAGCACAGTTCAAGCGAATAATTATTTTTGGGGTTCAGGAGACTTCTTATTTACTAATCCAATGAGCACAGGAACTTGGTATATTATGACTTTTGTTTTTGATGGAACTTTTGCAAAGGTATACCGAGACGGCGTATTGGTAGCTAATGTGTCAAAAACACTAAACACCACTGGAACAAATTTTTGGTTAGGAAGTGTGTTAGGCGGTGGTTTAAACTTTTTTAATGGTTTTATAGATGATTTACAAATTTACAATACGGCGCTAACCGACTCTCAAATTACGGGTTTGAATAGCTCAATATTATCGAGTGAGGATTTTAGTACCAGTAAATTAAATTTTTCGATCTATCCAAACCCAGCCACTGAGCTTGTAAATATTGTAGTGGAGACTGAATTGAAATCAGTAGCAATCATCTCTATTCATGGGCAAAAAGTCTTGGAAACAACAAATAATGTAGTAAACATTGCTGGTTTACCAGCTGGAATTTACTTTGTAAAAGCACAAGATGTTAATGGAGCAGTAGCTACACAAAAGTTAGTTGTTCGTTAAACAGGTAACATTATAAGCAACAATCCAATAAAACAGTAGTAGTTTTTAGTTTTTTTAAAGCACAATCTAAGTTAGGTTGTGCTTTGTTGTTGTATAAATGTGATTTAGATAACCGTAAAACCCTTTCAAAATCTAGTGTTTCGGTTTATGAAGTCAAAACTACTGTTTGTGTAATGTATTCAATAAAATGAATTCATAAAGTTAAAAATTGGTGCCAAGACATACATTCCCATTCATGAAGTCAAATCGACTACTGATGAAGTGACCATTTAAATACAGGTAATGCGAATTTACTTTTGTCTCGAATTTAATATTTAATAAAAATGAAAAAAACTTTACCTTTTTTACTTTTACTTCTAACCCTTTTGGGTTATGGACAAACACCCATTTATGAATTTAACTTTAATTCAAGTCTTTCAAATGTTGCAGGGAATGCAACCTTCTCCGTTATTGGAACTCCGGTTACTTTTGTAACAGACCGCAATGGAATTGCGAATAATGCCGTAAATCTTAATGGTCAATCAGGCACTAGCAATGGAGGTCACCTTACGGCAAATTTAATTAATATGCCAACAGGAAACTCAGCCAGATCGATTTCTTTTTGGATTAGATGTTCATCGTTTGTAAATAATACGGTTCTTCATCCCTTTTCTTATGGAACACAAGCGGCCAACCAAGCTTTTGGTATTCAGCAAAATACAGCCAATGTTAGTGTAAATCCTAACAGATTGGAAATATATGGTTTTGGCCCTGCAAGCAATAATGTTGGCTTAACAGCACCTGCAATAGCTGTAAATCAATGGTATCATTATGTAGTGACTCACGATGGTGTCAATTCTACAAAAATTTACCGAAACAATACACTTTTGGCAACTTTTACTAAAACATGGTCGACTGTTGGTACGACGGTCACTTTGGGAAGAATAGTTTTAGGGACATTTTTTGATAACAATCAACTAAATGGAGCGTTAGATGATTTAAAAATTTATAATACAGAACTAACAGCAAGTCAGGTTGCAGCGCTTTATTCTTCAACTTCAACGGTTGCAGTCCCTACCATTAGCAATGTTTCAGTTACTAATGTTGGAACAACATCTGCTACAATAAATTATACTATAAACGCAAATAATGCAGCTACAACTACAGAAATACGTTATGCTATATCTCCGGGTGGAACTCAACAAATTCAAAGTGGTCCAAATGCATCTGGCTCAACAAATACGCCGCTATCACAAAATTTAACCGGTTTACTACCCAATACTACTTATCAATATGCTGTTTGGGCAATTAATTCACAAGGAACCGTTTTTTCGACTGCAGCTACTTTTACCACTGCACCTGTAACTCTGGCTCCAGCTATTACCAATGTAACAGCTACTAACGTTACGTTTAATGCCGCTACTGTAAACTTTAATTTGAATGCTTTTGGCTCTACGACAACTTATGTGGTTGAATACACCACAGATGTATTAGCGTCATGGCAAACGCAAAACGGAGGAACCACTTCTGTAAATACAGCAACTCCTTTTCAGGTTCAATTGACCAACTTAACACCCAATGAGACTTATTTTATTCGTGTTAAAGCTACAAATGCAACTGGTCAAGTGACAACATCATCTGAGATACAAATCAATACACCAACTCCAATTGTCTTAACCAATGTAAATGATAGTAATGTAACGGCTACTACGGCACAAATTAATTATACTTTAAATACCAATGGGTATAGTGCTTTTGTAGAATT
>CAZAJH010000170.1:0-4481 GCA_964485385.1 uncultured Flavobacterium sp. | reverse complement strand
GATTTATTCAAATGAAAAAAATATAAAAATTCAAATATACTATTTTTTCCTTATTATTATTCTTTATTCTTTGTATCTATAATTATTGTTACTGGTCCATCATTAAGCAAACTTACTTTCATATCTGCGCCAAATCTACCTCGTTGCACTTGCTTTCCAAGTTCGTTTTCCATTTGTAGAAGAAAAGTTTCGTACAGAGGAATTGCTACAATGGGTTTGGCCGCTTTGATATAGGACGGACGATTTCCTTTTTTGGTCGAGGCATGGAGGGTAAATTGACTCACCACAATGATGTCTCCATTGATCTCTTTGACCGATTGATTCATAACTCCATTTTCATCGCCAAAAATGCGCAGATTAGCAATCTTAGCTGCTAACCAATACCCATCTTCCTGTGTATCGACTTCTTCTATACCCAACAAAACCAACAATCCATTTTGGATAGTTGCAACTACTTCGTTATCAATGGTTACGGATGCTTGAGTGACTCTTTGAATTACTGCTTTCATTTATAATGGTCTTTAAGTTGAAAGTTGAAAGTCGAAAGTTGAAAGTCAAAAGTTGAAAGTAATGTTTTTTTTTGACTTTCGACTTTTGACTTTCGACTATTTTCTACTTTCATCACTTGCGATGCGATCATCGTTGTATATATCAGTTCGGTATTGTTCGTCGTCGCCTTCTAAAATTTTCAGATAACTGTTGTAACGCGACCAAGCGATTTGGTCTTCATCCAATGCCTTCTTCACTGCGCAGTGGGGCTCTTCTTTGTGCAAACAATTGTTGAATTTACATTGGTCTTTCAATTGGAAAAACTCTGGAAAATAATCGCTAAGTTCCTCTTTCTCCATAGCAACAATACCAAAACCTTTGATGCCTGGTGTATCGATAATTTTAGCTCCAAACGACAAATCAAACATTTCGGCAAACGTAGTAGTATGTTGACCTTGCTTGCTTTGCTCAGAAATACTCTTGGTCTTTAGCTGTAACGAAGGCTCTAAAGCATTTACTAAAGTTGATTTTCCTACACCCGAATGCCCCGAAAACATCGACACTTTTCCAATCATCAATTGTTTCAATTGCTCCAAGCCTTTACCTTCTTGGGCAGAAATACGCAAACAAGTATAACCAATTTGGGAATAAATGTATTGTAAGTACAACTGTTCATCCTGCATGGCTTCATCGTAGGTATCTATTTTATTAAACACCAAAACCGCTTCTATACCATATGCCTCAGCGGTAACTAAAAATCGATCAATAAAACTTGTGGTTGTGGGTGGATTATTGATGGTAATCAGCAAAAAAACCACATCTATATTGGCTGCAATAACGTGGGTTTGTTTGGAAAGATTGACTGATTTTCGAACAATGTAATTTTTTCGATCGTGAATGTGGTGAATTTGCCCAATTTGTTCATCTGTAGAAGTATCCAACTCAAAATCGACTCCATCGCCAACCGCTATCGGATTGGTACTTTTGATTCCTTGCATGCGAAACTTTCCTTTGATGCGGCATTCGTATATTTGATTATCCTCAGTTTTCACTGTGTAATAACTTCCTGTTGATTTGTATACGATTCCTGTCATGATCAAATTATCGGTTGAAACACAAAATTACAACTAATTTGGCATTCCATACCTGTAAATTGCAATTCGGTGCCCATTATTGTTTGAAAATTTTCTCCTGGTGCGCAATACTCTCTTGGTGAATAGCCTTGAAAAACTGAATAATAAACTCCTCACTCAACCCTTTTTGGCTGCCGTCGTTGATCATTTTATCGAGAATTTCATTCCACCGTTTGTTTTGTAAAACCGCCACATTTTTTTCCTTTTTCAAGGCGCCAATACTTTCTGAAACTTTCATTCGTTTGCCAATTACATCCAACAATTTAGCATCAAACTCGTCAATTTTGGTTCGCAACTTATTCAACCGCTGTTGGTAATCGTCTGCATCATCTGTCGCTTTTCGGATAACCAAATCGTAAATAATTTTTTTCAACCGCTCAGGTGTAACTTGTTGAGCTGCATCACTCCATGCATTGTCTGGGTCGATGTGGGTTTCGATAATCATTCCATCATAATTCAAATCGAGCGCTTCCTGAGTCACTTGAAAAATCATATCGCGATTACCCGTAATATGTGACGGATCGATAAGTAATGGAATATCGGGAAAACGACTCTGAAAATCAATAGCTATTTGCCATTCGGGATTGTTGCGGTACTTGGTTTTTTCATACGTTGAAAATCCGCGGTGAATAACCCCAATTTTTTTGATATTGGCATTGTACAAGCGTTCGACACCCCCTATCCACAAGGCTAAATCTGGGTTAACTGGATTTTTAACCAACACAATTTTGTCGGTGTTTTGTAAAGCATCGGCAATTTCTTGAACTGCAAACGGATTGACAGTTGTTCGAGCACCAATCCAAAGCACATCAATATCGTGTTGGAGAGCTAGTTTGACATGTGCTGCAGTGGCCACTTCAATCGCCATTAGTAAACCTGTTTCGGCTTTGGCTTTTTGCAACCATTTGAGACCAATTTCGCCCACACCCTCAAATCCACCCGGACGCGTACGCGGTTTCCAGATGCCGGCTCTGTATATCGACACTTTCGAATCTTTCAACTCGCGTGCAATTTGCATTACTTGGTGTTCTGTTTCAGCACTACACGGCCCCGCAATTACCAATGGATGTGGTAAATTAAAATCGTTGAGCCAGGTTCTCATTTGTTTGTTGTTTTCCATGTCTTTAGTCTTTAAGTCTAAAGTCTAAAGTCTTAAAGCCCTAGTTTATTCCACTTTCGCCTTTTCACTTTTGACTTTCGACTACTTTAATATCTCCTTAATTCGATTGGTGTTTTGCATTTCATTAAAAACTGCATCAAACTGGTCTTCTTCTAATAACGCTTTAAAATGGGATAAATTCAAAATGTATTCTTCCAATGATTTGATGACTTGTTTTTTATTTTGTTTAAAAATGGGCGTCCACATAGCTGGTGAACTTTTAGCCAAACGCACGGTGCTTTCAAATCCGCTTCCAGCCATATCAAAAATATCTTGTTCGTCTTTTTCTTTTTGAAGCACCGTTTTTCCGAGCATGAATGAGCTGATGTGCGACAAATGCGAGACGTAAGCAATGTGTTTATCGTGCGACTTTGGATTCATGTACCGAATGCGCATGCCTAATTTTCGAAACAAATCCATCCCTTTTTCTTGCAGTTTGAACGTAGTTTTTTCAACTTCACAAACAATATTGGTTTTACCTTCAAACAATCCCCTTACAGCCGCTTTAGGCCCTGAAAACTCTGTTCCAGCAATGGGGTGACAAGCTAGAAAATTTCTTCTTTTGGGATGGTTTTCAACCAATTCACAAATAGGCGACTTGGTTGAACCAACATCAAAAACCAGTGTTTCCTCATCAATACTATTTAGAACTTCAGGCAAAATTACTAAACCGATATCAACTGGCACAGCGAGAATGACAAAATTCGCAGTATGCAAATCACTCATGGTTGCTTTTTGGTGAATAATACCCAATTGAACCGCTTGCTCGAGGTTGTCTTCGTTGGCATCAATTCCGTAAAGTACAGCATTATCAAAAATAGATTGTATATCTAAAGCCATCGAACCACCTATTAAACCTGTTCCTATCACAAATACATTCATAATTTTTAAATTTCAATATGCAAATCAATGGTCAATCTTCTTTTGGTGTTGCAACGTCGAATTGCCTCCTCTATTTGCGACGCTTCGACACACAACGAAAACCGAATGTAACCTTCTCCGTTACTACCAAAAATAGTGCCTGGTGTAACAAACAAATCTTTTGTATACAACAAATCATCAATCATTTCTTCAGCGGAAATTCCGAGGGGTAATTTGGCCCAAACAAACAATCCTACTGCCTTTTCATCAACTTTGCAATCCAAGCTTTGAGCCAACTTTATGATCAAATCACGTCTTTTTTGATAGACTTTATTCTGGGTTTCAAACCAATCGTCGCCCAATTGTAAGGCGGCAATAGCTCCTTTTTGAATGCCATAGAACATGCCGCTATCCATATTGCTTTTGACTTTAAGAATAGCGTTTATCCATTCTTTTTTACCAGATACCATTCCCACACGCCAACCTGCCATATTAAAAGTTTTACTCAACGAATTGAGTTCAATTGCAATTTCTTTGGCACCTTCTACTTGTAAAATGGATAACGGATTGTCATTTAAAACCAAACTGTACGGATTGTCATTGACGATCAGAATTTGGTGTTTTTTTCCAAAGGCAATCAATTGTTCAAACAATTCAACAGTAGCATTTGCGCCCGATGGCATGTGTGGATAGTTAACCCACATCATTTTGACTTTAGACAAATTAAATTGTTCCAGTGCTTGAAAATCGGGAAGCCAATTGTTGGTTTCATTCAAATCGTAAAAAACTGGTTGAGCCCCAACCAAATCAATCACAGCAGTATAAGTTGGGTAACCTGG
>CAZAJH010000169.1:0-4581 GCA_964485385.1 uncultured Flavobacterium sp. | reverse complement strand
TCCAAAACAAATACAAGACTTTATTATGGTTGGTTTGATCTTCAGATTTACCGCTAAACCAACTCGTTCAAAAGCGGTAAAAATTTTTGACTGGTCACTTGTGAGGGTAAGTCACTTTTTTACCTTTATTTATTGTTTTAATCCATTACTCTTATCGTATGAGGTAAAGTTAAGAAGTCTGTTTTTACCTTTGGTACACAAAAAGTGTACATTTTAAATAATTTAATCTTGTTTGACGGTTATGGTCATTTCGTCATCAAAATCATACTCTCCTTTTTTGTAAATTTCTTTACTAGACAATATAATTTCGTACTGGTATATTCCTTTTGGTAATCTTAAAAGGCATTCTTTTCCGTCTTTTGGAATGATTAACTCTTTTTTAACCGCTTCATTTTCCTCATTTAATCCAGTTAATTTGAATGAAATTTTATCTGTCATTCTATTTTTGACACACACACTTTTGATTTCTTTGCTGTCTTTTGGATCCGAATGAGCCACTTTCAAAATACTCAACCCACCCAACAACAATTCTCCGCCTTTAATTACACGATCAATATCGGATTGCCCGTAATTTAATGTTACTATCAAAAGAAGTAACGGTAAAATAATTTTCTTGCTTTTCATTTTTATTTTTACTTTAAGTATTCTACTTCTAACCAAACTTCTCTATTTTTATCAATGGCATAAAGTCCTTTTTTAATCCGCATTTTTAATCCATTGGGTAAAATTGGTGTTGAACTGTTAATCACGTCAATTGATTGTATTTTGGAGCGCTTTTGTCTTTTGGGTTCAAGTAATTGATCTACTGAAATTCCTTGATTTATTCCCATAAAATCGGCTTCCGATTGTCCTGTAAACGACTCGTAACTTGCTTTACTTATTACCGCACAAGGAATACTCCCGTTTCGGAATGGTCCTCCACAACAAACCCGAACGATTGAAGGACTTGTGGTTTCAAAATCTTTGACAACCAAATCCAATTCTGCACAATAAATAGCCATTTCGGGCGGTTTTTCTTCAGGGTTTTGGGCAAAAAGATAGCCTCCAAAAAATAAAACAAAAATCATTGGAATCGTAATTCCTTTTTTAATAAATTTGCTCATAATTTTTTAATTATTCGCAGTCTTGCTAGGTGTCGTCCAAAACATATACTAGTAAGGCTGTTTTTTTTATTTATTTTTTCTCATTCAAATAAAAATACTTGTAAATGCCGTACAAATAAATCACAGCAATACTGATTTTAAAATAAAGGGATGAATTTGACAGTAAAACTATTATCAAACACAAGGTACTGTAAACATATAATCCTCTCATCTTCATGGCTTTTAATGAGCTAAAATTATACATTAAAAAACCGGCACAGGTACACAAAAAGTGTATATTTTTCAAAATTTATAAAAAACAAACCTGAAACCTGAAACCTGACCCGAGGCGAAGCCAAACTGTATGTAGCGTAGCGGAATAAAACCCGAAACTTGAAACTTGAAACTCGAAACCTGAAACAACCGCCTCAAATCAACCCTCTTTTTCTCGCCTCTCGCAATATATCTTCATCGGTTCCTTTGTCTATATCCAACATGTCTTTGATGGCTGCTTTTCGCTTATCTATGGCACTTTTAGACAAATGCAATATATCTTGTATGCTTTTGGTTTTTACGCCTTGTGCGAGCAATTGTATAATTTGCCGGTTGTAACTATCAAAAATTTTATTGGAAGGAACCAGCTGTTTCTTGGCATTTACCACACTTGAACTGTAGTACGTTTCTCCTTTCATAATCGATTCAAAAGCCATCAAAAGCTCTTCGGAAGTCACATCGCTTTTAACCATGATGCCGTCTGGCTTAAATTCATTTAAAATACGATACATCAGAATGGCTTCAGAGTGCGAAGTGAGCATCACCAATTTGGCGTTGGGCAAATGCTTTTTGACAATTGGAATTAAATCTTCGCCCGAAAATAACTTTTGCTCAGGATACGGTGGCAGTGTGTAGTCTACAAAAACCGCGTCAAAAGCAATTGTCTTGGGTTCTTGCGTAATAATTTTATAGGCTCTTTCTAAAGAAGTTGCCTCGGTAGTGTGAATAATAAAACCTGATTTATTAAACGATAAAATCGATTTGTATCCTTCAATAATGGGTAGATGATCGTCGACAATTAATAAATTTACCTGCATATAACTGATTTTAAAAACATAAAAATAACAAAAAACACTTCGATAAGCTCAGTGTGACAAATAAATTAGTTTATATTTCTAAATAATTCCCTGATGCGATGGTGTTGATTATGGCATCAATATTTTCTTTGTACGATTTAGAAAAGGGCAACTTAGTTGTGGTGTCTTTGATATGACAAACGGCGTTTCCGGTGTGGATGCGCGACACATAATCAATATTTACGATGTAACTGTTGTGAATGCGAACAAAAGGATATTTTAAAACGCCCTCAAAATGTTTTAGGGTTTTAAAAGCGGTAATCATTTCGCCACTCGCCAAGTGAATGTCGGTTGAATTGTTGTCTGCCTGGAGAAAACAAATGTCATTGGCATTAATGTAGCGGTAATCGCCGTATGATTTTACACAAATAGTAAGGGGTTTATCTTTTGAATTGACATTGGTAAATGTGACTTCGGAATTGCTCTTTTCTTCCGCGTTCAAGGGAATTACGTCGAGTTTTTCCTCTGTTTCTACGGCCTCGCTGTTGAGAATTTCATTGGGTTCGATAATTACATGCTCGTTGTTTTCCTCGTGTTCAAAAACAGGCTTTTCCTCTGCATCTTCGGTAACTGTCTTTTCGGTAGAAATTGCTGAAACAATGGGAGAAACCATATTAAAATCGCGATGCAATCGGGCGATGGTTTTGCGCAATTCTTTCTGCTCTATAGGCTTTACCAAATAATCGTAAACGCCGTGCTTAATAGCCTCAAAAGCCGACTCGCTGTTGTGCGATGTTATAATAATTTTTGGAATAACCGGAAAATAACGGTACAATTCGTTGATAAATCCAAACGAAAGATGGGAATCTTTGTTTTCCGGATTCACCTCTAAAAAGATAAACTCAGGATGCTTTTCAAGCACGCAATCCATACCTTCTTCGTAATTGGTTGCCGTTCCTATACAAGAAAAGTTTTGAAAACTCTCAGCCATGGCCTTTGTCTTCAAAACCGTATCAGGGTTATCGTCAATAATTACAAATGTAAAATTCTTACTCAATTGCTATCCTTTTTTTATCTGAGGCTAGCATTATTTCGGTTTGTTTTGCTTGATAGTTTTGGGGAAAACTAATAAAATTCTCTCGAATTCTGCACTAAAATAGCTGTTTTACAGCATTCAAAAAGCATTTTTAAAACAGTTTTTTTTAACAATTGTCATATTTTAGTTGAACGGATTAAAAAGCTCGATAAAAGGCAAATCCCATTTAGGAAAACCAAGTGCTATCTGAAAATTAATTGTTTACGTGTCGCTTTTTTTTTAACTGTTTTTTTGACTTTTTAGAGAAGTATCTGCCAGATAGCTCCATCAAATAGAAATCATTTTGCCTCCAAAAAAACAAAACGTATCCTTTTTTTCGATTGCGTAATCTATTTTGTCTTTTTTATTTACTTTTGTGGTAGTTAAATCCGTTGAAAAAAATTGGTTTTCTAACCTCAATTAATAAATCTACAAATAGCGATATGGGAATTACAAAAACCTTTGGTTTTGCCTATAAAATAAACGAAATGGCTGATGTTTTAAAAGCACTGGGAAATCCGGCTCGCTTGAAAATAATCCAACTTTTGATGGCGAATCCTAAGAGTACTTGTGGCGATTTTTTAGTGATGCTCCCTTTGGCACAATCCACCGTTTCCAAACATCTGTCGGAATTGAAAAGACCATCGGCATCGACGCGGCCGCGCTCAGCAATCACTGCCGGCCGCTGCGGTTCAAGGACGGCGAGACCTTCGAATTCGACCTGTCGGCGCGTGCCGGCTTCTTCAAGTTCACGCTGTCGGATCCATCCGATCCGTTCGGCAACCGGGAGTATCCGCAGCTGCTTGCCCAGGCGGTGGCCGCCAATGCCAAGCGCAAGCGTCCGCTGCCGCTGCCCAACGCGCCCTATGCACCGGTGGTCGAGCGTCTCAGCTTCGAGTACCGCGCCGCGACCGTACTCAATCTCGCGGTGGAGATTCCTGCGGAACGGGCGGATGCGGACTCGAAGGTGCTGCTGCTCCATCCCTTCGGCTTCGAGGAGATCTACCCCGCCATCCGCGGACGCTCGAAGGGACTCGTGCCGCGCTTCGAACACGATGGCAACCTGCTGATCGCGCTCTCCCCCGACACGCCGTCCGGACTGCTCAGCCTCCTGTTCCACCTGCGGGACGAATCTGCGCGTCGCGCGGCGGGTGGCGGTCCGCGGCCGAAGATCGCCTGGTCCTACCTGGCGGGCAACCGCTGGCATGCGCTGCCCGCCGACCGCGTCCTCGCCGACACGACGCAGGGCTTCCTCACCTCCGGCATCGTGACGCTCGATCTGCCCGAGGGCATCGACTGCGACAACACGATCCTCCCGGCCGATTCGTTCTGGCTCCGGGTGGGGACGGACAGC
>CAZAJH010000168.1:0-4641 GCA_964485385.1 uncultured Flavobacterium sp. | reverse complement strand
AAACTTTTAAATTAATCAAACAATAAAAATTAAAAACGATCAATGATTCGGGAGTTTTTTACTAGTTATTGCTTTAGAAGTTTAATTGAAGTGCTTTATCAATTTGGATAACAAGTATTTAATTTGTTTGTATAGATTTTATCTATCTTACTTTTCAACCAAAATCGCAACTTATAAACAAAATCCAACAAGTGTCGATCTAATTTAGTATATTTGATTGACAGTGAATAATTTACCAATTTAAATCTTTTCAATCATGGGCCTTTTTGCTACTACCGACAAAAAAATCATTGCTGCATTGTGTAAAAAAAGTGAGGACATCAGCAAAGACATTTCGAATGAAATAGATGAATTGTTGGATGAGCTAAAAACGGATTATGATGAAAATCGGAGAGTAGTAAAAGAGTTTAATGATTTTGTTCACGAAATCCAATCCAAACTCGATCCGGAAGATGTTTCACGGTTAATGGAATTCACATCCAAATTATCTAAAGTAAAACGCTGTGCCAAAAAAGGGGTCGAATCGTTACAAGAAATTGCACGTGACCAACGCAAAGCTACCCGAGAAACACTTCGAGAATACCAAGAATATTTGTACGTTTAACGGGTAAATACCAATTTAGTTTCGCTACTTAAATTAGCATCAAAAGCATAACCTTCGTAGTTGAAGCCTTTCAAATCGTCAATGGTTTCTGCATTAGTATCGATAATGTAACGCACCATCATTCCTCTGGCTTTTTTGGCAAAAAAACTAATCATTTTGAGTTGACCGTCTTTGTAATCTTTGAACTCCGGTGTAATAACGGGTACTTTCAACGCTTTAGCATCTACTGCACTAAAATATTCGTTGCTCGCCAAATTGATAAACAATTCCCCTTGGGTTAACTCGCTGTTGAGTTGTTTGGTAATCGTATTTTTCCAAAACTCATAGAGGTTTTTGTTTTTACCAATTGCTATGGCTGTACCCATTTCTAAGCGATAAGGTTGCATGAGATCAAGTGGCTGCAACAAACCATACAATCCAGATAAAATACGGAGTTTGCTTTGCAACACGTCTAATTTGGCTTCGGGTAGTGTATACACATCCAAACCTATATATACATCGCCATCAAACGCATAAACCGCAGGTCGCGCATTATCCACTGTAAACGGAATGTGCCAATCTTGATTGCGTTGCCAATTGAGTTCGGCTAATTTATCCGAAATGGCCATTAATTCGGCCAACACTTTGGGACTCTTTTTTTTGAGTGTTTTTTGAATGGTTTCAGCTTGTTTTAAAAATTGAGGTTCCGAATACCTTGTTGTAGGTAATTCTTTTTCAAAATTGAGTGACTTGGCTGGAGAAATAACGATTTTCATAAACGGAATTTATTTCCTCAAAAATACAAAATCAAGGTTTGATTTCAGACGCTACTTTTCGATTGTTTTGATAAAATTATTGACAAAAACTATCATAAAAAAATCCTGAGTTGTAGCCCAGGATTTATGTTTTAGTAGATGTGAAAAATTATTTCAAGCCTGCCAAACTTTGTTCGATAGTGGCAATTTTGGCCAAGGCATCCGCTTCTTTTTTGCGCTCGTTGGCAATAATTTCGGGTTTGGCATTGGCGACAAATTTTTCATTGGACAACTTTACTTGAACCGATTTCAGGAAACCTTTGGTATAATCCAACTCTTCCGTCAACTTGGCTACTTCGGAAGCCACATCAATATTACCGGTAATCGGAATAAAATATTCGTTTGATTTGACACGATACGACAAAGCGCCGTTTACTTTTTCTGCCACATAATCCAAAGAAGAAACATTGCCCAACTTAGCTATAACCGCATCGAAATATGTTGACGCTTTTTCGGCATTAACCACTTTGAGTTCGATGGTGTCTTTGAATGGAATATTCTTGTCTTTGCGAACGGTTCGGATACCTGAAATTACCTCTGTAGCAAAATCAAAATCCTGAATTATCTTCTCGTCAAATGCCTTAGCTTTTGGCCATTCCGCAATTATCAGCGCTTGTTCAGGAGTTCTATTGGTGATGTTTTGCCAAATCTCTTCCGTCAAAAACGGCATGAACGGATGCAATAACTTCAAGTTATTTTCCAACATTTCGATGGCTTTTTCAAAAGTAACTTTATCGATGGGTTGTTGGTAAGCTGGTTTGATCATTTCTAAGAACCAAGAACAAAAATCATCCCAAACCAACTTATAAATCGACATCAAGGCATCTGAGATTCGGTATTTATCAAAACTATCTTCAATTTCAAGCAGTGTTTGTTGCAATTTCGCTTCGTACCATTCGATGGCCACTTTAGACGATTCGGGTTGGGCTATATCGGCTACTTCCCAACCTTTGATGAGTTTGAACGCATTCCATATTTTGGTACTGAATGCCTTACCTTGGTTGCACAATTCTTCATCAAACAAGATATCATTTCCTGCTGAAGCACTCAACAGCAAACCTACTCGAACGCCGTCGGCCCCAAATCGATCAATTAATTCTAGCGGTTCTGGAGAATTTCCGAGTGATTTTGACATTTTTCGACCTTGCTTATCGCGAACCAAGCCCGTTAAATAGACGTTAGTAAACGGTTTGTCTCCAGCATATTCATATCCTGCAATAATCATACGTGCCACCCAAAAGAATAAAATATCAGGTCCTGTAACCAAATCGTTGGTTGGATAATAGTACTTATAATCTTCGTTTTCTGGGTCTAAAATTCCGCCAAAAACCGCCATTGGCCACAACCAAGAAGAGAACCAAGTATCGAGAGCATCGGCGTCTTGTGTAAGATTTTCGATAGTTAATTGAGGATTATTGGTTTTCTTCTGAGCCAATTCAAGCGCTTTTTCTTTATTCTCAGCAACTACAAAATCTTCTTTTCCATCGCCGTAGTAGTAGGCCGGAATTTGTTGTCCCCACCACAATTGACGCGAAATATTCCAATCGCGAATATTTTCCAACCAGTGACGGTAGGTGTTGTTGAAACGCGAAGGATAGAGTTTTACTTCATCACTTTCTAAAACGGCTTTAATCGCAGGTTTTACCAAGTCGTCCATTTTCAAAAACCACTGATCGGACAAACGCGGTTCGATTACGGCCTTGGTTCGTTCTGAAGTTCCTACATTATTAGTATAATTTTCAGTTTTTAGCAACGCGCCTATTTGTTGTAACTCGGTTTCAATTTCGGTACGAACTACAAATCGATCTTTGCCTTGGTAATGCAATCCAAAGGAGTTTAAGGACGCGTCATCATTGAAAATATCAATAATTTCAAGCTGGTGTTTATCACCTAAGGTTTTATCATTTACGTCGTGTGCTGGAGTTACTTTGAGGCAACCCGTTCCGAATGCGATATCAACGTAGTCATCTTCAATAATTGGAACCACTCGGTTGCAAATCGGCACGATGGCTTTCTTCCCTTTTAAATGGGTAAAACGCTCATCGTTGGGATTGATACAAACTGCGGTATCACCAAATATGGTTTCCGGGCGTGTAGTTGCTACGGTCAAAAAATCTTCCGTACCTTCGATTTTATACTTGAGAAAGTACAATTTGCCTTGGCGTTCTTCAAAGTTTACTTCTTCGTCTGAAAGCGTCGTTTTGGCCTCTGGATCCCAATTTACCATACGGTAACCGCGGTAAATTAAGCCTTTGTTGTACAAATCAACAAAGGAGTGAATTACAGAGGCAGACATGTCGTCGTCCATAGTAAACTTGGTTCGGCTCCAATCGCAAGAGCAACCCAATTGTTTGAGTTGTTCGAGTATGGTTCCGCCGTATTTGTTGGTCCATTCCCAAGCGTGTTTGAGGAACTCTTCCCGTGTTAAGTCGTTTTTGTTAATCCCTTCATTTTTGAGCTTGGCTACCACTTTGGCTTCGGTTGCAATAGAAGCGTGGTCGGTTCCTGGCACCCAACAAGCATTAAAGCCTTTTAAACGAGCACGGCGAATGAGTACATCTTGGATGGTATTGTTGAGCATGTGGCCCATGTGTAAGACTCCAGTGACATTTGGCGGTGGAATTACAATAGTGTACGGTTTTCTATGGTCGGGTTTGGAAGAAAAATAGTTGTTTTTCATCCAGTAGTCGTACCATTTTTGTTCTACTTCTTTCGCGTTAAATTGAGCTGGAATCATGAAAATTGTTTAAAAATTTATTGTTGTATTGAGCCGTCCATTGTTTTGAACTACGAAACAAAAGTACCATTTGCTTATTTTCTAGCCCTGATAGAAGCTAACCGCCATGCGGTGCGAATAGCAGGAAAATGGTTTACTGATAAAGCCCAAGCCATTCGCTTCTAATTGCTTTGAGTCTAGTAAAACAAAGAAATGGTATATTTTTTGTATAACTCGCTACAAAAGTAAGTAATAAGTACTTTTATAAAAAATTAAGAATTAAATTTTTGTGTATTAATTTAAAGTAGCTACTTTTACGCTAACCAAATTTAAAAAAGATGAAAAAAATTATATTTTATGCGGTTATTTTGATGGGTTTTATTGGATTTGCTCAGCCCAAAATTGAGTTTAAAGCAAAAGACAATACCATTGATTACGGAACCGTTTCCAAAGAAAGTGACAGTGGATTGCGTACTTTTGAGTTTACCAATACGGGTGATGCTCCTTTGGTGATTACGAATGTGCAG
>CAZAJH010000167.1:0-4645 GCA_964485385.1 uncultured Flavobacterium sp. | reverse complement strand
GTATTAGTGCTGATGACGCTCTGACCAAAGAAGAAGTATTGAAGAAATACAAAAGTCTAAAGGAAGGTGATACTATTGAAGTCAAATTTGCTTCCACTATTCAGGAGGTGTGTCAGAAAAAAGGTTGCTGGATGAAACTCGAATTGCCTGAAAACAATACTGCTTTTGTAAAATTTAAAGACTATGGTTTTTTTGTGCCTTTGAATGCCGCTAAAAGTGAGGTAATTGTAAACGGAAAAGCTTTTGTAAGTGTTGAAAGTGTAGAAGAATTAAAACATTATGCTAAAGATGCTGGCGAATCACAAGCAGCAATTGATAGTATAGTAAATCCAGAAACTACTTATGGTTTTATGGCTAACGGAGTTTTATTAAAAAAATAAATATAAAATGAAAAAAATTAGTTTCCTACTTGTAGCTGTTTTTGCCTTGATTTCGACAAATGGTTGGTCGCAATCGAAAAACAAAGGGATAAACGTAAACGATTACGCATCGTTTGGAGCCAAATTTCAACCCAAAAAAGTGTTGAGTGAAAAGCAAATGCTCAAAAAATATAAATCGCTAAAAAAAGGCGATACCATTGTGGTTCAGTTCCAATCGAACATCAAAGAAGTGTGCAAGAAAAAAGGATGTTGGATGCAAATGGATTTATCTGAAGGCCAAAAATCGTTCGTGAAATTCAAAGATTATGGATTTTTCGTTCCATTAAATGCCGATAATTCTTTTGCTATTTTGAACGGGAAAGCTTTTGTCAATGTGGTGAGCGTAGACGAATTAAGACACTATGCTAAAGATGGCGGAAAATCGCAAGCCGAAATCAATAAAATTACCAAACCAGAAGTCACCTATTCGTTTATGGCAGATGGTGTTCTAATCAAAAAATAAGAAATGAAAAAAATAATCACTTTGGTCTTGGCACTGACTTTACTCTCGTGTCAAAACACCAAAAAAGAGGAAGCCAAAAACGACGAATCTTGTGCTACAGATTCAAAAGGGAAAGAATTTCAAATGTACGAAATGTCGGAAATGGCGGCGTTGATGGAGCAAATGTATGTAGACAATCAACGTTTGAAAGACCGCATCATCAAAGGCGATACGATTGGTCAGTTTCCGAGTCACTTTCTCAACATTCACAAGGCAGTGATGACCGACGAGACAGATAATGATGCCTTCTTTAAAGAGCAAGCAGCCAAATTCATCAAAGCCCAAGAGTTGATTTACAAAGATCCTAAAAATGCAAAAGAACACTTCAATAATGGTATAGATGCTTGTATTGCTTGTCACCAGCAAAAATGTGGTGGGCCTATTCCAAAGATCAAAAAATTGTACATTAAGTAAAGAAATAGAAACCTGCCTCCATAAAAAAATCCCCGAATGATTGTTCGGGGATTTTTATTTGTTTTGGGCGTAGTTTATTCACTTACCAAAACCCATTCGCCACTGGCAATCATGCTTTCGGCTTTTTTGTATTTCATGCTTTCGGTTTTGCCACTCATCACGTGTTTGATTGTTACCGTATCGTTTCTGTTGATTTTTGGCATTTCGCGAACTATAGTTTCGGTTACTTGGCGTTGTTGGGTTTGACCCGCTTCACGATTCGCTTCTTCACTACTTTGTATTTCTTCACGCGATTCTGTATAGTTTTCTTTCTGGCGCACTTGACGCGCTTCTTGAATGTTGTTTTGTTGTTGCGGCAAATCGCCTTTGAACAAAAACGAAATTACTTCTTTGTTTACACCGTCCAACATCGAACGGAACAAATTAAACGCTTCAAACTTATAAATCAACAACGGGTCTTTTTGCTCGTGGACCGCCAATTGAACCGATTGTTTCAATTCGTCCATTTTACGTAAGTGTTTTTTCCACGCTTCGTCCACAATGGCCAATGTGATATTTTTCTCAAAATCAGCAACCAATTGTGCACCTTGACTTTCGTACGCTTTTTTCAAATCGGTCACTACATTCAAAGATTTGATTCCATCTGAAAAAGGAACAATAATACGTTCAAATTTGTTGCCCTCTTGTTCGTATACATTGGCTATGATGGGGAAAGCCTCGCGAGCACTGCGCTCTGTTTTTTCGTTGTAATACTGTAAGGCCAACTTGTACGTTTTACCCGTTAATTCCATTTCCGACATTTTTTCAAATTCGGAAGCGGAAACTGGAGCTGTTATTGAAAAATAACGAATCAATTCGAATTCAAAATTTTTAAAATCGTTTTTGGCTTTGTTTTCGCTCACAATAACTTCGCAAGTATCGTACATCATGTTGGCTATGTCGAGCTTCAAGCGTTCACCATGCAAAGCATGACGACGACGTTTGTAAACTACTTCACGCTGTGCATTCATCACATCATCATATTCTAACAAACGTTTACGAGTTCCAAAGTTGTTTTCTTCCACCCGTTTTTGTGCTCTTTCGATGGATTTGGTCATCATAGAGTGTTGAATTACTTCACCTTCTTTCAATCCCATTCGATCCATGATTTTGGCTACTCTTTCCGAACCAAACAAACGCATCAAATTATCTTCCAAAGAAACATAAAACTGTGAGCTTCCTGGATCTCCTTGACGACCCGCACGACCGCGCAACTGACGGTCTACACGACGCGAATCGTGACGTTCCGTTCCAATGATGGCTAATCCTCCAGCCGCTTTAACTTCTGGAGTTAGTTTGATATCGGTTCCACGACCTGCCATGTTGGTTGCTATAGTTACTACGCCGGGTTTTCCTGCTTCGGCTACAATATCGGCTTCTTTTTTGTGCATTTTGGCATTCAACACGTTGTGCGCAACCCCACGCATTTTCAACATTCTGCTCAACAATTCTGAAATTTCAACCGAAGTAGTACCTATCAAAACAGGTCTTCCGGCTTGGGATAGTTGTGTAACATCTTCAATTACGGCGTTGAATTTTTCACGAACCGAACGGTAAATCAAATCCTCTTTATCTTGTCGAGCAATAGGTCGGTTGGTTGGTATTTCTACCACATCCAATTTGTATATTTGCCACAACTCACCCGCTTCAGTAACCGCTGTTCCTGTCATACCAGCCAATTTGCTGTACATACGAAAGTAATTTTGTAGCGTGATGGTGGCAAACGTTTGCGTTGCAGCCTCAATAGTCACTTGTTCTTTTGCTTCGATGGCTTGGTGCAATCCGTCGGAATAACGGCGACCATCCATAATACGACCAGTTTGCTCATCAACAATCAGGATTTTATTATCCATAATTACATATTCCACATCTTTTTCAAACAAGGTGTAGGCTTTCAAAAGCTGTGTTAATGTGTGAATACGCTCTGATTTTACAGCAAAATCTTGGAATAATTTTTCTTTAGCTTCGGCTTCTTTATCTTTTTCTAAATTTTGTTTTTCGATATTGGCAATTTCGGTTCCGATATCAGGAAGAACAAAAAAGTGTTCGTCGGTATCTTGTGAAAGGAATTTGATACCGTTGTCGGTCAATTCTACTTGATTGTTTTTTTCTTCGATAACGAAGTACAAGGCTTCGTCCACAATGTGCATTTTGCGGTTGTTGTCTTGCATGTATTCGTTTTCTGTTTTTTGCAGAATTTGTTTTACTCCTTCTTCACTCAAAAATTTAATTAAGGCTTTGTTTTTTGGTAACGAACGGTAAGCTCTTAGCAATTGGAATCCTCCGTCTTTAGCGTTGCCTTCCTTGATTAATTTTCGGGCTTCTGCCAAAAATCCGTTGGACAATTGGCGTTGTAAATTGTATAAATTTTCTACTTTCGGTTTCAATTCGTTAAACTCATGACGATCACCATCAGGTACTGGACCAGAAATAATCAAAGGTGTTCTGGCGTCATCGATCAAAACCGAATCCACCTCGTCTACAATAGCAAAATTGTGTTTGCGTTGCACCAAATCTTCGGGCGAGTGCGCCATGTTGTCTCTGAGGTAATCAAAGCCAAACTCGTTATTGGTTCCATACGTAATGTCGGCTTCGTAGGCTTTTCTGCGTTGTGAAGTATTGGGTGAGTGGTTGTCGATGCAATCTACAGTCAAGCCATGGAATTCAAACAAAGGAGCTTTCCAGGTGCTATCACGTTTGGCCAAGTAGTCGTTTACCGTTACTAAGTGTACACCATTTCCTGTCAATGCATTCAAATAGAGTGGAAGTGTAGCTACCAATGTTTTTCCTTCACCAGTTTGCATTTCAGCAATTTTTCCTTGATGCAACACCACACCACCTATCAATTGTACATCGTAGTGAATCATATCCCACGTGATTTCTTTACCAGCAGCGTTCCAAGAATTGGCCCAAACAGCTTTGTCGCCTTCAAGGGTAATGTACGATTTGGTTGCAGACAATTCTCTATCTAAAGGAGTCGCGGTAACGGTAACGGTTGTATTTTCTTTGAAACGTTTAGCGGTTTCTTTAATAACAGCAAAAGCTTCAGGAAGAATATCGTTCAATACTTTTTCCGAAATATCGTAAGCTTCTTTTTCTAGTGCATCAATTTCGTTGTAGATGTCTTCTCTTTTATCGATGTCGGCTGTATTTTCCGCTTCTTGTTTTAAGGCAATGATTTGGTTGTCTTTTTCGGCTCTGGCCTCTTTAATTTTTTGCTTGAAGAAATCCGATTTAGCGCGTAATTCATCGTGAGATAAGCCTGATAAAG
>CAZAJH010000166.1:0-4656 GCA_964485385.1 uncultured Flavobacterium sp. | reverse complement strand
TGAATAGAGATAGGATTTATATAAACTTCATCATTCAAATTTCAGCAACAATAGGCACTAATTTTGAACAATAGTTTTAAACAACCAATGCCGAACAACGGCACGAGCACAGCGAACTAACGAAGCAATGTTGAATGTTGAAGTAAAATAGCTTGAAAGCACTATTGCCCTAGCCCAGATGGAAATGGAAAGCCCGCAAAGGAAAAGCAAAGTTATTTTCTTACTGCAAAAAAGCGACCCAAGAAGCTCTTTTTGTAGTTTAGAAAATAGTTGCTTTTACTGCGGACTTGTAATGTACAGCTGGAATAGCTTCTGATTGCTTCGTGCCTCGCAATGACAAAGTGTTCAGTATTGAGATGCGATTAGTAGTTTAAAAGTTCTTCTATTTTTGCTTTAACTTTATCGACGTTCGGAATCATAGTAAATTCGAGTGTGCTGTTGAGCGGAATCGCGGGCATGTTTTCGGAACCGATTACCATTACGGGCGCGTCCAGATGTTTGAAACAATTTTCTTGAATGAGTCCGGCCAAGCTACGTGCAAAGGAATTGTTGGTGGGTTCTTCTGTTACGACCAAACATTTTTTGGCTTTGCGAACCGATTTGAAAATGGTTTCTTCATCGAGCGGATACAAGGTGCGCAAATCGATGATTTCAACTTGATTCTTGATACTTTCGGAAGCATTTAGTGCCCAATGAACGCCCATTCCGTAGGTGATTACGGTAATGGTTTCGGCGGTCTCTTGCTCCCAAATTTCTTGTACGATATGGGCTTTTCCGAATGGTAAGATGTAATCTTCTGAAGGTTCGTTAACACGAGCTGTTTCAGTGCCTTTCACTTTGCTCCAATACAAACCTTTGTGCTCTAAAATCACCACTGGATTGGGGTCGTAATAGGCCGCTTTTAGTAATCCTTTTAAATCTGCACCATTACTTGGATACGCGATTTTGATGCCGCGAATGTTGGTCAGAACGCTTTCTACTGAGGAAGAATGATACGGTCCGCCACTTCCGTACGCACCAATGGGCACACGCAAAATCATACTTACGGGCCATTTCCCATTGGATAAATAACACGAGCGACTCACTTCGGTAAACAATTGGTTGAGTCCGGGCCAGATATAATCGGCAAACTGAACCTCAACAATAGGTTTTAATCCAACCGCCGACATTCCTACTGTGGAACCCACAATAAAAGCTTCTTGAATCGGAGTATTGAATACGCGTTCGTCTCCGAATTTCTGAGCCAAAGTAGCTGCTTCACGGAAAACGCCACCCAAACGAGCGCCAACGTCTTGTCCGTACAACAAACATTCTTGGTGTTTTTTCATTAATTCTTCGACGGCAAACAAGGCACAATCGACCATTACAACTTTGTCATCGCGCTGCGGATTACGTTCACCCACTTCTTCTATAATGGGTGTTGGCGCAAAATCGTGCGTGAATAAATCGGATGGTTGTGGATCTTCGGCTAGTTGCGCTTTGTCAAAATCGGACTTGACTTTGGCAATAGCCGTATGTTCTATGGTTTGAATTTCAGCTGATGTAAACCCTGCTTCTTCTAATTGTTTTTTCAAAACGGGAAAAGGATCGCGCGATTGCGCTTCTTCCAAATCGTCGCGGTACCATTCCATTCGAACGCCAGATGTATGGTGATTCAATAACGGAACCTTGGCATGAACTAAAAACGGTCGTCGTTCTTCACGAATGGTTTGAATTACCTTTTGAACGGCCAAATAACTTTCGGTAAAATTGGCTCCGTCGATGGAAATCGCTTCGATACCATGAAACCCTTTGGCGTATTCAAAGGCGTTTTGCGCGCGAGTTTCGGCTGCATTAGCTGAAATGTCCCAACCGTTGTCTTGCACCAAATACAAAATCGGGAGTTGTTTTAAAGCAGCCATTTGAAAGGCTTCGGCAATTTCGCCTTCAGTGACAGAAGCATCACCGAGCGAACAAACTACTAGTGGTTTAACTTCGTTGTCTTTCTGTAATCCTGTATTTTCTTTGTACCAAAAACCCATAGCGGCTCCAGTGGCTGGAATCGCTTGCATGCCTGTGGCTGAAGATTGGTGTGGAATTTTGGGTTTATTATCATCTTTTAAACTTGGGTGGCAATAATAGGTTCGACCGCCTGAAAACGGATCGGCTGCCTTTGCCATGAGTTGCAGCATCAAATCGTAAGGTTGCATGCCGATGGACAATAGCATGGCATCATCGCGATAATACGGAAAAGCGTAATCTTGAGGTAACAATTGCATTCCCACTGCAATTTGTATGGCTTCGTGACCGCGAGAAGTGGCGTGTACGTATTTGGAAACGATTTTGAAATTGTCTTCGTACAAAGTAGCCATAGCTTTGGCAGTGGCCATAGTGGTGAAGGCTTTTTCGAGTGTGTTTTTTTCTAACATTTTTATTCGGTATAAACCCTGTCAGAGTTTAAAACTCTGACAGGGTTAAATAAACTAATTATTTCGCTTCTACAATCCAACCAAATTGGTCTTCGATGTCCTGTACTTTGATGGCGTTTAAGGTGTCGTTGACCATTACAGAAACTGGGTTTTCGGCTGGAAACTTAATGGATAAGTCGTTGTTTCCGATTTCTTCGATCATGGCAATACCCACAGCAGTTCCTGTCCCGAAGGCTTCTTCCAAGGTTCCGTTTTTGGATGCTTCGATGATCTCGGAAAGGGTAATCGGTCGCTCGGTTACTTCAAACCCTTTATCACGCAATAAATCGATGACACTCATGCGAGTAATTCCGGATAAAATCGAACCCGTTAAGCTCGGCGTGATGAATTTTCCAGCTATTTTGAAGAAGATGTTCATCGTTCCTACTTCTTGAATGTATTCGAAATCGTGCGCATCCAACCACAAAACCTGATCGTAACCCTTGGCTTTGGCATATTCGGTTGGGCGAATGGCTGCGGCGTAGTTTCCAGCGGCTTTAGCTTCTCCGGTTCCACCATTTACGGCACGAACGTATTTTTTCTCGGCGTACAATTTGATTTTTCTACTGAAAAAAGGTCCAGCAGGTGATGCCATTACCATAAATTTAAAACTTGTTGCAGCTCGCATTCCAATAAAAGGTTCATCGGCGTACATAAACGGACGCAAGTACAACGCACTTCCTTCTTGTGTTGGAATCCATTCTTTTTCCAAAGCAGTGAATTGCTTTAACGCTTCCACAAATAGATCTTCAGGAAACGAAGGCATTCCCATTCGATTGGCGCTAAAATTCATGCGCTTGGCATTTTCGAGTGGTCGGAATAACAAAGGTGTTCCGTCTTTTCCTAAAGTGGCTTTCATACCTTCAAAAATAGCTTGACCATAATGCAAAGCCATAGCTGCAGGGTGCGTCGGAATTAAAGCTAATGGCTCTATACGCGGATTATGCCATTCCCCGTTTTCATAATCACAAATAAACATGTGATCGGAAAAATGAGTTCCCATGGTAATGTTTTCAAGGTTTACTTCTGAAACTCTTGATTGTGTGACTTTGGTTATTTTTATCGATGGTGTCATTACAGTATCCATAATGTTATATTGTTGTGTTGGTGTCAAATTGTTCTAGATAATCGCCTACTTTACGCAAGAATGAACCACCTAAAAATCCGTCAACCACTCTGTGATCAAAAGATAGTGAGAGGAACATCATACTTCGAATGGCAATTTCGTCGCCAGTAGCAGTTTCAATAACTTCAGGTCGTTTTTTGATGATTCCGAGTGCTAAAATCGCTACTTCGGGTTGGTTGATAATGGGTGTTCCCATCAAACTTCCGAACGTTCCTACATTGGAAATCGTAAAAGTACTTCCTTGAATTTGCTCGGGTTTTAATTGGTTGTTTCTCGACGCTTCGGCTAATGAATTGACGTCTTTGGCTAAAGCAACCAGATCTTTTTCATTAGCATTTTTTACTACAGGAACAATTAAATTTCCCGATGGTAAAGCGGTTGCCATTCCGATGTTGATGTCGCTGTGAACGATGATGTTTTTTTCATCCACCGAAACATTAATCATAGGAAAATCGGCAATGGCTTTGGCTACAGCCTGAACAAAAACGGGAGTGAACGTCAATTTCTCGTTGTATTTTTCTTGAAATTGATCTTTGTTTGCATTGCGCCAATTGACCAAATTCGTCACATCAACCTCGATGTACGAAGTAACGTGAGGTGAGGTTTGTTTGGAATAGACCATGTGATCGGCGATCATTTTGCGCATGCGATCCATTTCTACAATGCGGTCTTTTCCTTCAACAAAATTGATTTTGGGTTTTGGAAAAGTTGCTGGCTGATGACTGTTGACTACTGGTTTACTTTGGATTGGGTATTTTCTATTTTTTAAATAATTGAACACATCACTTTTTTGCAAACGACCATCGGTTCCCGAACCCGGAATACTTTGTAATTCTTCTATTGAAAGGTTTTCTTTTTGGGCGATGGAAATGATTAGTGGGCTTAAAAAGTTGTCGGTTGTCGGTTGATGGTTGATGGCTTTGAATTGTTGGTTGCTGGTTGTCGATTGTCGGTTGTCGTTGATTGGAGTGGTTTCCTTTTCCGAAGTGCCTTCAGCCTTTTGACTTTCGCCTTTTGACTTCAGACTTTGATCTATCAATGCTAAAACAGCACCAACTTCAACAACGTCATCTTTTTGAAAAC
>CAZAJH010000165.1:0-4671 GCA_964485385.1 uncultured Flavobacterium sp. | reverse complement strand
AAGTGCTCCAACTTGGCGGGCTTGGATGACCTACACTTACCAAGATTCTCAAAACAAATTTGATGGAATCAATAATGATCGTTATTTTCAAATCAATTCAAACATCAGACATGCTTTTAATGTGGCATTCAATAAAAAATGGAATGCATTTTCGGTGGCTGTTGGATGGTTTTTACATTCCGGAAAACCCTATAGTTTATTAAATAGTGAGGGTCAAATAGCGACTTTCAATACCAATCAATTGCCAGAATACCATCGTTTGGATTTTTCGGCTATTTATGAATTTTACAAAACCGAAGACCGATCCATCAAAATGGGCGTTTCTATTTATAATGCGTACAATCGAAGGGTCATTATCAATAAAGAATTGGAACGCAGCTATGCCAACATAATTGATTATTCGGTACCCAATTACACCCTGCAAGATTACTTTTCACTAGGAATTACGCCCAATGTTTTTCTTCGCTTGAATTTTTAAAAAAAGCCCACTGGTAAAGTGAGCTTTCGTTGTTATTTTTTCAAACGGTTTTTAAATACTTTTTCGAATTTCTCGATTTTTGGCTGAATGACCATCTGACAATAAGGTTTTTCTTTATTGTTGTTGTAATAGTTTTGATGGTAATCTTCAGCTGGATAAAACTTTTTAAAAGGTTCTAAAGTAGTCACAATCTTACTCGGATATACTTTAGCATCAGTGAGTTCCTTAATAATGCTTTCGGCTGATTTTCTTTGTTCCTCATTTTTGTAAAAAATAACCGAACGGTATTGGGTTCCCACATCTGCACCTTGACGATTGAGTGTAGTAGGATCGTGAACGGTAAAAAATACCTGAAAAATTTCGTCTAAATTGGTTTGGGTTGTGTCATAGGTTATTTCTACTACCTCTGCGGCTCCCGTTCTTCCTGTGCAAACTTCTTCATAACTCGGATTCTCTACCATTCCTCCAGCAAAACCAGAAACTACTTTTTCAACTCCTTGTAAATTTTCGTAAACGGCTTCTACACACCAATAACAACCACCACCTAGAGTAATAGTTTCAAGTTTTTTGTTGGTTGCTTTAACTCCTTCAGGCACAAAATCTAGCGATACCGCATTCATGCAATACCTTTTGCCAGTTGGAGCTGGTCCATCATCAAACAAGTGTCCTAGGTGACTGTCGCATCGTCCGCAAAGCGCCTCAGTTCGCTGCATACCATAAGAATTGTCTTCTCTGAACCAAATGCTGTTTTTGTTGTCTTGTTCAAAAAAACTGGGCCAACCACAACTACTAACAAACTTCTGATCGGATTGGAACAGTTTGTACCCACATGTGGCACAATAATAAGTTCCTTTGGTTTCCGATTTCCACATACTTCCTGTGAAGGCTCGTTCCGTATCGGCTTCCCTTGCAACGGCATACAAGTCAGGCGGAAGGACTTTTTTCCATTCTGCGTTAGAAACAGAAAGTTTACGGGTGTCAGTGTTGGAATAGTAAGGATTTTCGGGTTTATGAATCACTTGTTGCATAGCTAGGGTTTTAGAATTGGTTTTGTTTCTCTCTTTATTTTGTCCACACGCCGTCATTGACAGTAGTGGTAACAGCATCAAAAATGGAATTATTTTTCGCATGATTTTTGTTTTAATAGTACAAATTTACAATAGATGTACGCAACAAATTGTCGTTTGGTTTACAAATGATTTTGATTTAAGGAAAGTTTAACGCTTGTTGATTTTGAAAAAAGACTAGCCCCAAATCTTTTTTTGTACTTTTGGTCGGTATTATATTTTAGATGAAAGAAGAGCAAGTTATTTTAGTTGATAGCAACGATGTGCCCATTGGATTGATGAATAAATTAGAAGCACACGAGAAAGCTGTATTGCATCGTGCTTTTTCTGTTTTTATATTGAATGACAACAACGAGGTAATGTTGCAACAAAGAGCCCATCACAAGTACCATTCGCCACTATTGTGGACCAACACCTGTTGCAGTCATCAGCGAGCTGGAGAAACCAATACCGAAGCAGGAAAAAGACGTTTGCAAGAAGAAATGGGTTTCTCAACTGAACTCAAAGAACTCTTTCATTTTATCTACAAAGCACCTTTTGACAATGGACTGACCGAACATGAGCTAGACCATGTGATGATAGGTTATTACAACCAAGAGCCGATTATTAATGCTGAAGAAGTAGAAAGCTGGAAGTGGATGACTATCGAAGCTATCAAAGAAGATATGGCGCAACATCCAGAGCTTTACACTGTTTGGTTTAAAATTATCTTTGATGAATTTTACCATTACCTCGAAGACCATAAATTATAGTTATGAAAGTTACCGTTTCAAGAAAAGCGCACTTTAACGCCGCACATCGATTGTACCGCAAAGACTGGTCAATGGAGCAAAATGATTTGGTATTTGGTAAATGCAATAACCCAAATTTTCACGGTCATAACTATGAATTAATTGTCTCCGTTACAGGTTCTATAGATCCTGAAACTGGGTTTGTAATTGATGTTAAGATTTTGTCTGATTTGATAAAACTTCACATTGAAGACGCATTCGATCACAAAAATTTAAATTTGGATGTTCCTGAATTTGCTAATTTGAATCCAACAGCCGAAAATATTGCGGTAGTCATTTGGAACAAGTTGCGTCAATACATCGATTTAGATAAAGATCTTGAGGTTGTGTTGTATGAAACGCCACGCAATTTTGTAACTTACAAAGGAAACTAAATGGCACTAAAAGTAGGCGATACGCTCCCACACTTTACGGCAAAAGATACCAACGGAACTGATTTTAACAGTGCCGATTACGTTGGTAAACAATCCTTGGTTATTTATTTTTATCCGAAAGATGACACACCCGGATGTACCGTACAAGCTTGCAGTTTTAGGGATAATTACGAAGAGTTCAAGCGTTTAGGTGCAGAAGTCATAGGAATTAGTGCTGATACTGTTCAATCGCATCTTAACTTCAAAAGTCGGTTTAATTTACCTTTTATTTTACTCTCTGACAGAGATAAAAAACTCAGAAAAATGTTTGGAGTTGAAAACAACTTTTTTCTTCTGCCGGGTCGTGAAACGTTTGTTGTGGATAAAACAGGTAGAGTTCAACTTGTTTTCAATAGTATGTCGGCCAAAATTCATATAACCAAAGCACTAGAATTTCTTAAAAAAGGCGTGTAAATTTTTTAAACTCTCAAAATTAGTTATTTTTGTGAGCCTTATCTCAACTAGTATTACCGATAGTGCACTTTTCTGACTTTCACATGAAATTATATCCATTGCAATTTAATCCTATTTTAAAAGAAAGGATTTGGGGCGGAACCAAACTGAGAGATTATTTGAATAAGAACATAACGTCTCCTATCACAGGTGAGAGTTGGGAGATTTCTACGGTGGAGGGTGACGTGAGTACAATTGCAAATGGTTCTTACAAAGGATTGAATTTGAATGATTTAATCGCTATTAATCCCGAAGCTGTTTTGGGAAAAAAAGTAGTTGCTCAATTTGGAAAACAGTTTCCCTTGTTGTTCAAGTACCTTGATGCCCGTGAAGATTTATCCATTCAAGTTCATCCCAATGATCAACTCGCTCAATTGCGACATAATTCTTTTGGAAAAACGGAAATGTGGTATGTGATGCAAGCCGAAGCTGAAGCAAAACTTATAGTTGGCTTCAAGCAAGCTTCCTCACAAGAGGACTATTTGAAGCACCTTGAAAGCAAATCACTGTTATCGATTTTAGATACCAAGCCTGTAAAAAAAGGGGATGTTTTTTTTCTGGAAACAGGAACTGTTCACGCCATTGGAGCTGGTATTTTGATAGCTGAAATTCAGCAAACGTCGGATATTACCTATCGATTGTATGATTTTGATCGAAAAGATGCCCATGGCAATACACGTGATTTGCACATCGATTTGGCTTTAGATGCTATTAATTACAACACAGTAGAAGCGGAAATCAAATACGAAAACAAAGTAAATGAGTCCAATACGATAGTCAGTTGTCCTTACTTTATTACCAATAGTATTCCGTTGAACGGGAATTTGTCTATTGCTCAAACTGGCGATTCTTTCAAGGTGCTTATGTGTGTAGATGGTACTTTTCAACTTATTTCATCTGATCTAGAATACCAATACCAAGTTGGTGATACCATTTTGATTCCGGCTCAAATGGGCGATTTTATAATTTCGGGAAAAGCGACTGTATTAGAAATTTATATTTAGTAGCTTGTTTTCAAAAGAATATGTGTAATTTTGCGCCAGTTAAGCAAGAGCTTAAACGAATACAATAAATTTAAAAAGGAAGAACATGTCAAGTGTAAAAAATTTAAAAAAAGATATCAATTACGTGCTAGGTGATATCATAGAAGCAGTATATATCTGTGAAATGACTGGTGCAGGAAAACCAACAGATGCTACCAATTCCATTATTGATGAGGCAATTGCCACTTTTGATAATTTAATCACCAAAGTGAATGCCAAAAATGTTGAGAATAAGAAAGCCCATTTCAAGCAAATTAATGCTGATCTTGAAGCGGCTGCTAATCAATTGGTTGCTAAAATCAATGCGCTTTAGTTGAAAAAAATCATTAAAAAAGTGCAAAAATATTTTGGATAATTAAATTTCAAATCTATATTTGCAATCAAATAATGACGCCGATGTAGCTCAGCTGGCTAGAGCAGCTGATT
>CAZAJH010000164.1:0-4683 GCA_964485385.1 uncultured Flavobacterium sp. | reverse complement strand
ATCGTCGTAGGCTTTGATGTAGGTTACGGGATTTGAGCGTGAACTTCTTCCAATTGGATTTTGGTCAACGTACTCGATACTTTTGATGTGCGCATAACTTCCGGTTAATTCCGAAAATTGGCCTGCTTTTTCGCCAATGCCTTCCAATTTTTTTTGCAGTGCAGGGAACAGAATTTTTTTGACTAATGTACTTTTTCCACTTCCAGAAACACCCGTGATTACAGTCAAACTTTCCAAAGGAAATGCTACATCGATATTCTTTAAATTGTTCTCACGTGCGCCTTTTATTTCAATGAAATTTTTAGTTGTACGTCGTTTTTTTGGAACTGTAATGGACATAGCACCACTCAGGTATTTGGCGGTCAATGAATCGCTTGTAAGCAGTTCCTCGTAAGTTCCTTCGGCTACTAATTGACCACCGTAAGTTCCTGCTTCTGGGCCAATATCAATGATTCGGTCGGCCGCTTTCATTATATCTTCATCGTGTTCTACTACAATCACTGTGTTGCCCAGATTACGCAGTTCTTGGAGCACTTTTATGAGTCTTTCAGTGTCTTTGGGGTGCAAACCAATACTCGGTTCATCCAAAATATACATTGAGCCTACCAAACTACTTCCAAGAGATGTTGCTAGGTTAATTCGTTGTGATTCACCGCCAGACAAGGAGGCAGAATTGCGGTTTAAAGTCAAATAATCTAAGCCCACATCACTCAAAAAGGCCAATCTGTTATTGATTTCAATCAAAAGGCGTTTGGCTACTTTGTAATCGTATTCGGAGAGTTGCAAATCGGCAAAAAATGGAATTAGATTCTTAATGGGCATATCAACAATTTCTGAAATTGTTTTTCCACCCACTTTGATATTGTTTGTCTCTTGTCTAAGTCGCTTTCCTTTGCAAGTGGTACATTTTGTTTTTCCTCGGTAACGCGAGAGCATCACCCTGTTTTGGATTTTATAATTTTTTTCCTCTAATTCTTTAAAAAAATCATTCAAACCCGTAAAATACTGATTTCCTTTCCAAACCAAGTCTTTTTGTTCGTCTGTCAATTGAAAGAAAGGTTTGTGAATCGGAAAATCAAACTTATAAGCATTATTAACCAATTGGTCGTTGTACCAACTCATGCTTTCACCTCGCCACGGATAAATAGCATTTTCATAGATGGATAGCGCTGTGTTGGGTATGACTAATTCCTCGTCGATTCCAATAATATTGCCATAACCTTCGCAGGTGGGACAAGCTCCATACGGGTTGTTGAAGCTGAACAAATGAATATTGGGTTCGAGGAAATGTATGCCATCGAGTGTAAAATTGGTGTTGTAACTAAGGCGTTGTTGTGTTTCTAGCTCTTGCAAATAACATTCACCTTTGCCTTCAAAAAAAGCAGTTTGAACGGCATCGGCCAATCGATTGTAAAATTCGTCCTCTTCCTTAACGACAATGCGATCTATAATCAGAAGTATATCTTTGTGGTCGAGCGAGTGTTGTTCTATACTGTCTAACCGAACCATTTCATTATCTACTAAAATTCGAGCAAAACCTTGTTGTAAGAGCACTTTTAGCTTATCTTCTACTAGTCTTCCATCTTCAAGATGAATAGGAGCCAAGAGCAACCATTTGCTTTCTAAGGCAAAAGTTTTTACCTCGTTGATAACATCTGAAACCGAGTCTTTTTTGACTTCTTTGCCAGAAATAGGGGAATAGGTTTTCCCAATACGAGCAAAAAGTAATTTTAAATAGTCATAAATTTCAGTAGATATTCCAACAGTCGAACGCGCATTAGTTGTATTCACTTTTTGTTCGATTGCTATTGCAGGTGCTATTCCTTTGATGTAATCCACTTTAGGTTTGTCTAATCGGCCCAAAAATTGCCTAGCATAACTCGACAAACTTTCAACATAACGGCGTTGGCCTTCTGCGTACAGCGTATCGAAAGCCAGCGATGATTTTCCGGAGCCTGACAAACCAGTAATTACAACAAGTTGATTGCGTGGAATAGCCACATCAAGGTTCTTCAAATTATGAATTTGTGCCCCTTTGATTAAAATGTTTTTTTTAGGTTCGAGAGTAGCAATGCCATTCTTAGCCATAGTAGTAAGCAAATTTTTGCAAATATAATCATTTCTCAGCACCGATGAGACAGCGATTCATAAAGGATTTTGTTAATATGGAGAAAATAACAAATGTATTTTTCTCAGTTACTGTTCTTTAGAAAGGTAATTAACTTAAATAGTTTGTATTTCATTGTATTTTTCTAAACAAGAGTTGCTTTTTAAGACAACTTTTTCCTCAACATTACCACAACATTTATACTTTTGTTTTCTGCCTTTACGCGCTTGTAAATCCTTGATATTGCTGATAATGCCCATATTTAATAAGTTTTAGCGAAATATAATTGTGTATAGTTTTTTTATAGTTAAACATCGAAAGGAGTAACCGACATTTTTTTACATTTACCTTATTCTAAAAAATAACAATTATGAAAAAAATTACTTTCTTTTTATCTTTTCTTATTTGTTCAATATCCTACTCGCAGAATATTGTAACAAACGGAGATTTTGGTAATGGTTTAACTTCTTGGACAACCTTTGTAGCCGATTGGATTCCAGTTGCAGCCACAATCAATGCCACCAATAATGAGGCCAATGTGGTGAGTATTACTGGTGCTGGAGGTGCTACTTGGCATTTGCAATTGAACCAGGTGTTAACTCCAACTCAAATAGCTGCACTTACGGTAGGACAAAGTTATAAGATTACTTTTGGTGCAAGAGCAGCTAGTGCACGTCCTCTAAAACTATATTTTGGTGAAGATGGTGGCGGATTTGTTGCTATCCATCAACAAGATTACAATTTGACTACCACCATGACCACGTATGAAGCTAATTTTACAGTTGGTCAAACTTTCGGAGCTATGAAACTTGGTTTCGAAGGAGGTTTGAGTAATGTTGATTTTTTTATCGACAACGTAACATTAGAATTGGTTCCGAGTAATCCTACTCAGCTCGATTTACTTCTTGGATTTGAAACTACTGAGTCTGGAGGTGTAAATGGAGGACCTTTTGGTAATGGTCCTGCTCCAGTTTTAGAAGCAGGTACGGGATCAAATACATCTCAAGTTCTCAAAATTGTAGGGAACCCTACCGGGGAGCCATGGCAAGGTATTAATTTGAATTTGACTTCTCTAGTAGATTTGACAGACACAAAAACTATGACAATGGATGTGTTTTCGGCCGATCCTATTACTTTCTTGGTGAAAGTTACAGGAGGTGTTGGAGGTCCAAATGTGGTTGCTGCTTCAGCTTCTCACCCAGGTGGTAGTTCATGGCAAACGGTTTCATTTACCTTCAATACGTCCTTAGACGGACAAGCTGCTTTAGCCAATGGAACTTACAGTGGTTTTGTTATTCATACGTATTGGGCTCCCGGTGCTGTAGGTTTTTTCAATCCGACTATACCTACTCCTGATCGTACTTTTTACGTAGATAATATTAGAGGTCCACTCGGAGCTCCACCAGTTATACCTGAGCCAGCTACTGCAGCTCCAACGCCACCGACAAGACCAGTTGATGATGTTAAATCTATTTTTAGTAATGCTTACACACCGATTACTACTATTGGGTACTCAGGAGAAGATAATACGTTCAACAATTCATGGTGTCCAGCCAATACCACATTGGTTTCAATTGCTGGAAATGATACCAACCGAGTAACAGGTTTGGGATGTGAGGGGGTTACCTTTTTAAGCGGAAGATTTGATGCTACTAGTTTTACCCATTTCCACATGGATATTTGGACAGCAACTGCTACACAAGATAAAAGTTTTAACATCAAATTTTCTAACTGGAATGGTACAGGAGGCGAGGTTAATGCAATTGAATATTCAGCCAATAATTCAAACATTTTGCCAAGTACAAACCCAGGAACTTGGATACCAATTGATTTACCTCTATCGAGCTTCCTTCCTATCAACGGAGCTGCTCGAAATGATTTAGTTCAATTTGTAATTACGTCCGATTTAGGAACAGTTTACTATGATAACTTGTACTTACACAAAAACACATTAAGTACTTCTAGTTTTGAAGCTTTAAATGTAAAAATGTATCCCAATCCAGCATCGTCAATCTTGAATATCGAAGCGCAAGAGACTATTGAAAAAGTAAGCCTATTTAACTTAGTAGGTCAGGAAGTAATTTCAGTTTCGCCAGAGGCACAAACTATAGCCCTTGATGTGGCTAACCTTCAAACAGGAATTTATGTGGTAAAAGCAACCATAAACGGTTCGGTTTCATCAACTAAATTCATAAAAGAATAACACTTCTTTTTTATAAAAAGGCTGTCTTCGGACAGCTTTTTTTTTCTTTTTTTTCAAATTTGTGTAAAATCGTAATGGCATGTAACTCAAAACAGATTCAAAAACTCATTGGTAAAGGGATTTTGTTTGTAAGAGAAAAGGAATTATTTTGAGTGAGCAGTTTTTTTGACTATTTTCACCGTATTAAGTCACCCATAACTAACCGCGCTGCTCCGGCGCATCGGCTGCTCGACGAGCGTCAGGTTGAAGAACTGCCCCTCCTCGCGCAGGAAGGCGAGCTGGTCTTCATCGAAGCCCTGCCCTTCGAGCGTGGCCGCGTGCGTGAGCAGCCCGCGCGCCTGGCCGATGAGATCGAGCGCCAGGTTGGTGAGCG
>CAZAJH010000163.1:0-4781 GCA_964485385.1 uncultured Flavobacterium sp. | reverse complement strand
ACGAAGTTTCGCCTTGGATAGAAGCATTTGTTAATGCACGATTATGGATTGAAAACACTAACTCAAAATAAATATGAAATTAAAAAACATTTTTATCGTAGCTCTTTTATTCATTGCAACCCACATTTTTGGACAAAACTCGAATAGCGAAATCGTTTCCAAAGACGGTGTTCGTTATATCACAACCGCAATTAATTATCCTGTAGCTGGAATGTATACTTTCAAAGGTGGCGAACCTATTGTTGAATTAAACAGCAATGGAACCGGTTTTTATCAGTTGCACGATCAGCCCAAAAGAGCGATAAATTGGGGATTGGAATGCGATAAAGAAGGGGTGTTGAAATTTACTAAAGGCTATGATAGTACCGAATATACACTTTACTATAAATTTACATCAGCTTCAGAGCCTGGCGTAGAAGAAGAATGGAATAAAGTGGAGTTTTCCATACATTTCAATTCACTAAAAATGTTTATCAATGGGGAACGCGTAAAGAGTTTTATATATAAAGAGGAAAATTAATAATGTCTACTCCTA
The DNA here is from genome assembly GCA_964485385.1 of uncultured Flavobacterium sp. Classification (GTDB taxonomy): domain Bacteria; phylum Bacteroidota; class Bacteroidia; order Flavobacteriales; family Flavobacteriaceae; genus Flavobacterium. Next base: position 4,246 of record CAZAJH010000163.1, on the reverse strand, counting down.
CACATTGCTTAAATTGCAACGAGCCTGTTTTAAAAAAATATTGTCCCAATTGCGGACAAAAAACGGATATGCATCGGATTACGTTTAAGCACTTTATTTTTCACGATCTGTTGCACGGTGTTTGGCATTTAGAGAAAGGCATCTTATTTACACTAAAAGAAGCTTTTGTTCGACCGGGTCAGGCTGCATTGGATTACATTAGTGGAAAACGAGTACGTTACTATAATGTGTTTTACTTATCACTGTTGATGATTGGTTTGCATTATTTATTACTCAATTTATACGAACATTTTCGTGATGAAGCGGTTAATGTGGATCCACAAAGTGGTCCTAATTTCAATACGTTTTTTAATGAAAATGCCAAGTTTATTCTTTTTAGTATTGTGCCTATTTTGGGTTTGAATGGGTATTTGTTTTTTAAACGACTGCAACTTAATCTCGCTGAGCATCTTATTATTGCTGGTATTTGCTTACTTGGCATGTTAGAGCTTACCCTTATTTTTTCTTTTTTAAATTTCCTTAATGAAAAACTAATACTTGGTGAAGTCTTTGGAATCCTAGAAGTTTTTGCTTTTTTTGGGATAGTATTGTATCCTATTTGGGTCTATTCGAATGCCATCAAAAAAGTATATTTCAAATGGGCAAAATTTTGGCGCATCACCCTATTCTATGGCTTTGTCTTTTTACAAATTGTGATAATTCTCTACATAATCTTGAGTCGATTAGGCAATGGAGAAACGGTCTATATCAATTTATAAACTGCAAGAAAAAAACAATTTTATTTATTTCTTTCGTTGTTTCTTATAAGCCATCAAATAGTCTCCTTTGGGTTTTCCGATGTCAAATGAGCTGAACTTCACCAAAACCCTAGTTGCTAATCGAGCATCGTTGTTATTCCAGTTTTCGTATTCAATACGGTAAATAGCGGAGTACATTTCGGCACGACCGACTCCATGATAACAATGCAATAAAACAGGATAATTATCTGGATTATCCATGATTTTAAAAAAGTAGTCGAGGTTTTGTTGTGTTGGAATTTGATCCGAACCATTGTTGAAGTAATTTACACCTCCGATTTGGGCAATAGCCTCCTTTTCAGCCGTTAATTCTACTGGAATTTCAGGATTGTTAACCTCATCACCTGTTCCTGGAAAACGCAAATCAACAATACTTTTGATGTGGTATTTTTTGACATAATCGGCTATCTCATCTGGAGGAATAACAGCACTTTTGTATACTTTTCCTTCGGTAATCGTTTCAAAATTGTGATTGATGTGCATGTCGTAAACATACTTACTCACACCAACAATTACCACTAAAAAAAAGGCAATTGCTATTTTCTTGGTTCTACTCATTTTATTGTAGTTAATTTTTTATCAATAACGCGATTCATATAATCTTGGTAAAAAGCCTTAGCTTCCACAGCCAAAGCATCCATCTCGGCATTGCGGTTGTGGATTAAATTGTGCTCAAGTGCTTTATCATCTATAGCGTAAAAACCCAAAACGTCTTTTCCATCAAAGGTACAAATATAATTTCCTTTCATAAAATGATGGATATTACCAATTGAATTCACCACAAATGGAGCTGTCTGCTTCTTTTTATCCACTAAACTTCGACCCCAACTTCTAAAAGGCTTATCATAACCAATCATATCCAAAATAGTTGGATAGATATCGATTTGTTGTGCCAGCTCATTATTGATTCCAACATATTCGCTATTGGGTTTGAAAAACAAGATTGGAACTGTAAATCGGTTGATGGTTTTGGCATACTCAGGATAATAAACTTGATTGCCATGATCGGCCACCAAAACAAAAATAGTATTGTTATACCATGTTGTTTTTTTGGCTTCTTCAAAGAAACGCTTCAAGGCATAATCGGTATATTCTACACATTTGTGCATGATAATTTCACCTTCTTTGAACTTGTTTTTATATTGTTCTGGAATGATATAAGGTTCGTGCGAAGAAACCGTAAAAACCGTGGCAAAAAAAGGTGCTTTTTCTTTGTCTAGGGTTTGCTTCATGTACTGTAAAAAAGGTTCGTCCCAAATGCCCCAATACCCATCAAAATCGGCATCGTTGTTGTATTCTGTGCGTCCAAAATATTTGTCAATTCCGAGTATATTGCTAAAACCTAAAAAACCCATCGATCCATTAGCTGCCCCATGAAAAAAAGAAGTTGAATACCCTTTTTTTTCTAATGTAGAAACCAATGATTCAATTTTTTGCTTGGGATAAGGTGATGACGTGAATGCATCTTTATACGTTGGAATTCCTGCTATGATAGACGACATACCGTGAATAGATTGGCGTCCGTTAGCATAAGCATTCGTAAAAATCAAACTGTGCTGTGCTAACGAATCAATAAAAGGCGTATGACTTTTGTAACCTTTGATATTCATGTACTTGTTGAATGCACCACAATATTCTCTTCCGTAACTTTCCAAAATAAACAACACCACATTGGGTTGTGAAGGCGGATTATTGTTGTAAAATTTAATCGGTTGAACCAATTGAGTAATGACTTGCGGGTTGACTTCTGGAAATTCAACTTTTTTGAAATTATTGCTAAATAGCGTACGAATGATGGCAAAAGGTGTGTTTAAAACAATGTCGGCATGCACATTGTTTTTAACGTGTCGACTCGCATCCAATAAATTGATGGGACGTGTTGATTTACTCAAATCGCCTCCTCGAATTCCGGCTACTATAAGCAATGCAAACACAAAAAAAGCAAGTATCGAAAACGAAAAGTAAGCCACTTTGTTCTCAGGAATCGCGGCTTTGAAACGAATTCTTTGGTACATCTTAATCCACAAAAAAGCCAAAATAAAAAACAGCAGGAAAACATGCCAATAATCGACAATAAAGCTCAAAAACAATTGGGTTTTATTTTGTTCATGTTCAACCACTCCTACAGCCGCAGTTGTGGTGCGAGCCAAACTGTATTTGTAATAAATAAAATCGATAAAATTGGTAGCATATGCAAGAAGATTGGTACTAAAATAAAGGTAAAAGAGAAACCTTTGAAAACCTTTAGAAATAGAGAATCGAAAAGGTAAAATACTCAATAGAATAAATAACAAATTGACATACAAAATCGCCGATGTATCAAATGTAATTCCGTGGTAACACAAAGAAACAAAATAAGTAAAAGAATGTACTTGAAGTAAATCGTCGTTATAAAAGTAAAACAATATTCGGGCAATCATGTAAAACAAATAGGCTAAACCCAATCTTAACAACAAAACGCGGTATTCATCTATTCGGAGGAATTTCTTCATGCTTGGTAATGAAATTTGTACAAAACTACTAAAATCCTTACCTAATTATCATAAAATTATTGTTAATCTCTATTTTATTAATTAATTTGCGACAAATAATATTGAGAGAATGGCAACGATAACGCGACTTTTTGATTTTCCTTACTACCAACTTGAAAAAAACAATATTCCCGACTGTTTGGTAACCAAATACAACGGGAACTGGATAAAAACATCCACCCAAGAGTATATAGAACAAGCCAATGCGATTTCTAGAGCCTTGGTGCGGTTGGGTGTTCAAAAGAATGATAAAATTGCTATTATATCTTCATCCAATCGGACCGAATGGAACATTATGGATATTGGTGTTTTACAAGTGGGTGCTCAAACCGTACCTATTTATCCGACCATTTCAGCGGAAGATTACCAATACATACTAAATCATTCCGAATCATTGTATTGCTTTGTTTCTGATGAAGTGGTGTTTCAAAAATTAAAATCCATTCAACAACATGTGCCACTTTTAAAAGAAGTGTATGCATTTGACGCTATCGATGGTTGTAAAAATTGGAAAGAAGTTCTCCAACTCGGACAAGATTCCAGCAATCAAGATGTAGTTGAAGACCGAAAAAATAACGTACAACCCGAGGAATTAGCAACCATTATTTACACCTCTGGAACCACCGGAAAGCCAAAAGGGGTCATGCTTTCGCATAACAACATTGTTTCCAATGTAATTGATAGTTCGCCACGCATCCCATTTGAAGAAGGCACCAGTAGGGCTTTGAGCTTCTTACCGATTTGCCATATTTTTGAGCGTGTGATTTTATACATCTATCAATACTATTCGGTTTCCATTTATTTTGCAGAAAGTATAGACAAACTCTCCGATAACATCAAAGAAGTAAAGCCAACTGTATTCTCGGTTGTGCCCCGATTACTCGAAAAAGTCTACGATAAAATTTATGCCAAAGGAAC
>CAZAJH010000162.1:0-4792 GCA_964485385.1 uncultured Flavobacterium sp. | reverse complement strand
CTTTGTAATACAAATTTTTAATCGATGGATTTAAATTGTAATGAAAAAGTTGGCTTAAAACAATGGCCATCGATGGACTGATGTCCGTTTCTTTATAGTATTTTCGGTCTTTATTTTCGTCGCTCAAAAACGGAATATGTTCAGATTGATTAGAGAATAAACCGTGAAATTTTTGAATGGAAATTAATACTGAAATCACCCAAGTATTGGGAGAAAGTTCCAAGTTTAATGGCAATTCTTTTTGCGGATTGTAGAACAACAAAGCCTTTTCCTCACGCAAATCCAAAGCGTAATTTCCTTCGTTGAAAACAAATTTTGCTTTCCCTTTGATGCCAAAATGAAATTGTATAAGTCCCTGACTAACATGCCGTTTTACATGAAAATTTTCATTCCCATCGTTTTGTAAGCGAATCAAAATAAAATCGTTTTCAATTTTTATTTCCTCTTTAGAACCCATAGCGATATTTTTTCGTATATGTAGTGACAGAATAATGGTTTTTTATTTAGAATAAATCTACATTAGAATGACACGAATACCTTATTCATCAACAAATTTAAAACAAATAACGCAAAAAAGTCAAATTTCGATTAAAAAATCGCTCAGCGACACAAAAAGTACTTCTAGCGTTGTTTTTGTAAAAGAGATAGTAATAGTTTTGTTGTTCTTTTTAGGAAAGAGCAAAATATGAAAAACGCAAGTATGTCGAAACCGACTTCTTTTTATGCCTTGGGTTTGAGCTACAAAAAAGCCGATGCATCGATTAGAGGGAAATTCAGTTTAGACGCCCAAGCTAAAGCCACTTTATTAGTACAGGCTGAAGCCGAGGGAATAGAATCGCTAATTGTAACATCTACCTGCAACAGAACGGAGATTTATGGTTTTGCTCAACATCCGTATCAGTTAATTAAACTATTGTGTGCCAATAGTAACGGTACCGTAGAAGAATTTCAAGAAGTAGCCTACATTTATAAAAACCAGGACGCCATCAACCATATGTTTCGAGTAGGAACAGGTTTGGATAGCCAAATTTTAGGTGATTTTGAAATTATCAGTCAGTTAAAAACAGCTTTTAACGAGAGTAAATCAAATGGTTTGGTCAATTCGTATTTGGAGCGTTTGGTAAACTCAGTGATTCAAGCTAGCAAAAGAATCAAGACAGAAACAGAGATTTCGTCTGGAGCTACTTCGGTTTCATTTGCATCGGTTCGTTATATTATCAATAACCTAGACGACATTGCTACTAAAAATATTTTGCTTTTCGGAACAGGTAAAATTGGTAGAAATACCTGTGAGAATTTGGTAAAACACACCAAACACGAACACATTACACTTATCAATCGAACCAAAGATAAAGCCGAAAGACTCGCCAAAAAGCTAAACGTAATCGTGAAAGATTATGCCGATTTACAACTCGAATTGCAAAAGGCAGATGTGGTTGTTGTAGCTACTGGAGCTACTAACCCGACTGTTGATAAAGCGATATTAAATTTGAAAAAGCCGTTATTGATTTTGGATTTGTCGATTCCAAGAAATGTGCATGAAAATGTGAGTGAGGTAGAAGGAGTAACCTTAGTTCATTTGGATCATTTATCTCAAATTACAGATGAAACTCTTGAAAATCGAAAACAATATATTCCGCAAGCTGAGGCAATTATTGAGGAAATAAAAGATGAATTTATGGCATGGGCCAAAAACCGCAAATTTGCGCCTACTATTCATGCTTTGAAAGAAAAACTCAATGCCATTAAAGAGGGTGAACTCAATTTTCAACGTAAAAAATTAGCCAATTTTGACCAAGAACAAGCCGAACTAATCAGCAACAGAATCATTCAGAAAATTACGAATCATTTTGTCAATCATCTGAAAGATGGTGAATCGATGGAAGAAGGTATCGAATGGATCGAAAAAGTATTTCAACTCGAACAAGAAAAAACGTTTTTTTAAAAAACATCGCTTCTCTGCACCTTTTGCAAGAAATAAAAAATCCTCAAACAAAGTGACCCAAAAAACCATACGAATAGGAACTCGTGATAGCGAACTCGCACTTTGGCAAGCGCATACGGTTCAAAAACAACTCAACGAATTAGGTTATGCAACCGAAATTGTTGCGGTTAAATCGCAGGGCGATATTATTTTAGACAAACCGCTTTATGAGTTGGGCATTACGGGGATTTTTACCAAAACGTTAGATATTGCTATGATTAATGGTCAGGTAGATGTAGCGGTGCATTCGATGAAAGATGTGCCAACGGCTTTACCAACTGGAATTGTACAAGGCGCAGTTTTACCACGCGCCAATACCCTCGATATTTTGGTTCACAAAGGCAATTTAGATTTCCTTCAAACCAAAGCCACTATTGCTACTGGAAGTTTGCGTCGCCAAGCACAATGGTGGAATCGGTATCCGGAGCATACTGTAGTTGATTTACGTGGAAATGTCAACACACGATTGCAAAAACTACAGGAAAATGATTGGAGTGGTGCCGTTTTTGCTGCCGCCGGATTGGAACGCATCAATCTAAAACCAGAAAATTACATCGATTTGGAATGGATGATTCCTGCTCCAGCGCAAGGAGCGATGGTAGTAGTTGCCATGGCTGAAGACGAATATACACTCGATGCACTATCTCAACTCAATCATATTGAAACCGAGATTTGTACTTCTATTGAACGTCAATTTTTGCGAACTCTCGAAGGGGGTTGTACCGCTCCTATTGGGGCTTTAGCACGATATAACGAAGACGACGACACCATCCACTTCAAAGGCGTTTTACTTTCAGTGGATGGCAAGGAAAAAATAGAGACAAACAAGGTGGTTCCTATTGGTGAATGGAAGAAGTTAGGCTTCAATTTGGCTCAGGAAATACAAAATAATGGAGGAATTGAATTGATGGAGAAAATCAAAAAAACGCTAAAAAAATAATGCCCAATCGAATCAAAATAGTATCGACAAAAAAACTGGCAATGGCTCAAAAAAAACCGTTGCGCGAGGCCAATATGGTGCTGTCTCAGTCGGATTACATTTCTACTCAACCCATTAATTTTGATTTAACTAAAATAAAAGAAAACCTAATTTTTACCAGTCAGAATGCAATAAAAGCTGTAGTAGAACATCCCCAATTTGATTCAATAAAGGATAAGAATGTGTTTTGTGTAGGACAAAAATCAAAAGACTTACTCCTCAAAAAAGGATGTCATGTTGTGGCTTATTCGGAAAATGCCGAAGAGCTAGCCGAGCTAATTTCCCTGGTGCATTCCAACACGACCTTTACCTTTTTTAGTGGCAACCGCCGCCGCGACGAATTGCCTGTTATATTGAAAAAGGCGAAAATCAGTTTCAACGAAATCCAAGTCTACGAAACAGTGTTAACACCCAAAAAAAATAAGGTAAAGCCCAATGCCATACTCTTTTTTAGTCCTTCTGGAATTGAAAGTTACCTAAAAAAAAATACCATTACAGATGAAGTCTGTTTTTGTATCGGGAAAACCACAGGGAGAGCCTTACTCAAAAATCAGGTAAGTCGAATTGTTATGCCTCCTAAACCCACAATTGAAAATTTAATAGAAACTGTAATTCAATATTACCAATCCTAACTTTTTTCGGTAAGTTGGGTTTTAAAGAAATAAAAAAAATGATTAAAAATGATTTATTCCTTCGCGCTTTAAACAACGAAACTGTTGAACGTCCACCCGTTTGGATGATGCGCCAAGCGGGAAGGTATTTGCCCGAGTTCAGGGCTTTACGCGATAAATACGATTTTTTTACCCGCTGCGAAACACCCGAGTTGGCGGCCGAAATTACCGTGCAACCGATTCGAATTGTGCAACCGGATGCTGCCATTTTATTTTCGGATATTTTGGTGGTGCCTCGTGCTATGGGAATTCATGTCGAATTAAAAGACAACCTTGGTCCAATTATTCCGAATCCAATTCGCACTATGGAACAAGTTAATCAAGTCTTTGTTCCCAACATTCAAGAAACCTTAGGTTATGTTATGGATGCGGTAAAATTGACCAAAGAAATGCTCAATGATGAGGTTCCATTAATCGGTTTCGCAGGTTCTCCTTGGACTATTTTCTGTTATGCAGTAGAAGGAAAAGGTTCGAAAAGTTTTGATACCGCCAAGGGATTTTGTTTTTCCAATCCAGTTGCGGCGCACACTTTACTACAAAAAATCACCGATACTACTATTTTATATTTAAAAGAAAAAGTAAAAGCAGGTTGCAACGCCGTTCAGATTTTTGATTCGTGGGGTGGCATGCTTTCACCAGTCGATTACCAAGAATTTTCATGGCAATACATCAACCAAATTGTCGAAGCACTAGCGGAAGATACTAAAGTAATTGTTTTTGGTAAAGGGTGTTGGTTTGCTTTGAATGATATGGCCAAATCAAAAGCCTCTGCATTGGGCGTAGATTGGACGTGTTCAGCCCGAAACGCTCGCTATCTATCAGGTGGAAGAATTACATTACAAGGCAATTTCGATCCATCAAGATTATTGTCTCCAATTCCTACCATCAAAAAAATGGTACACCAAATGATCGACGAATTCGGAAAAGACAGTTACATCGTCAACCTAGGGCACGGCATTTTACCGAATATTCCTGTGGATCATGCCAAAGCATTTGTGGAAGCGGTGAAAGAGTATAAAAAATAGTACCTGAGTGCCTGAGACACTGAGTGCCTGAGAAAGTAAACTCAGCAACTCAGCAACTCAGCAACTCAGCAACTCAGTATATGAAAAATAAATTCTACCAATACATCCAAAACCTTCAAAACCAAATCACTTC
>CAZAJH010000161.1:0-4837 GCA_964485385.1 uncultured Flavobacterium sp. | reverse complement strand
AATTTAAATCCATCGATTAAAAATTTGTATTACAAAGGAAAAGGATACGAATTATTGAGTTTGTATTTCAATCGTTCTGAAGATCCCAATGCCGAGCAGTGTCCGTTTTTGATTGACGAAGACAACGTTATGAAAATTAAAAAAGCCAAAGAAATCATTATTGCGAACATGGCCGAACCGCCAACACTCGAAGAATTGGCCGAGCAAGTGGGTTTGAGCCTAAAAAAACTCAAAATGGGATTCAAACAAATTTATGGCGATACGGTATACGGTTTTTTATTTGATTACAAAATGGATTACGCGCGTCAGTTGTTAGATAGTGGCTCTTACAATGTGAACGAAGTAGGACTCAAAATTGGCTACAGCACCGGAAGTCATTTTATCGCTGCTTTTAAGAAAAAATTTGCCACTACTCCGAAAAAATACTTGATGTCAATTAATCCAAACACCTAATGACAGGAATTGGGATTATCCAACAATAAATAAAAAATTGTTAACGCCAATTACTAGAAAAACAGAATAATTACTTTTACAAAAAAAACAAAAAATGAAAGGAGTACTACTCGTTAACTTAGGTTCGCCTGAAAGTCCAACCCCAAAAGATGTAAAACCGTATTTAGATGAATTTTTGATGGACAAATACGTCATTGACGTTCCCTTTTTGCTACGAGCTTTGTTGGTACGAGGAATTATTCTCCAAACACGACCTAAGAAATCGGCTGAGGCATACAGTCAAATCTGGACCAAAGAAGGTTCGCCATTGATTGTGATTTCGAAAAAAATGCATAAAAAAGTAGCCCAATTGGTCGATGTTCCTGTGGCTTTGGCCATGCGCTACGGCTCGATGACCATTCAAAAAGGTTTGCAAGAGCTCAAAGAAAAAGGCGTAACCGAAGTAATGCTATTAGCGCTCTATCCTCAATATGCCATGGCTTCAACCACTACCATTTGGGCTTTGGCTGATGAATTGCAACAAAAATATTTTCCAGAAATGACCATCACTAAAGTTCCAGCGTTTTATAATAAACCCGACTTTATTCAAGCATTGGCTCATTCGATTAAAAAACACTTGGAGGGATTTGAATACGACCATTTATTGTTTTCGTACCACGGCATTCCAAAACGCCACATTCGCAAAACGGATGTGACTAAATCACATTGTGCCATCGACGGAAAATGTTGTGTGACCGCTTCGCCTGCCCATGCCTTTTGTTACCGTCATCAATGTTATGAAACCACACGTCAAGTGGTTGAATTACTCGGAATTCCAGAAGGAAAATACAGTCAAACTTTCCAATCGCGCTTGGCCGGCGATAAATGGCTCACGCCTTACACTGATGTAGAAATCAACAAAATGCCCAAAAAAGGAATCAAGAAATTAGCCGTTGTAACCCCAGCATTTGTCTCTGATTGTTTGGAAACTTTGGAAGAAATTGCCATGCGTGCCAATGAGGAATTCAAAGAAAACGGCGGAGAAGAATTTTTGGCTGTTCCTTGTTTGAACGATGAAGATGAATGGTGTAATGTAGTAGCCAATTGGATTAACGATTGGAAGAAATAAATTTGTTTACGTTTCAGGTTTCAAGTTAGAATGAACCTGAAACGTGAAACTTTAAACTGAAACAAATGGAACTCTATAATTACATCAAATCATTGCATCTCATTTTTGTCATCACTTGGTTTGCTGGCTTGTTTTATATTGTTCGCTTGTTTGTTTACCAAATTGAAGCCAACGAAAAAACTTCTCCCGAGAGAGAAATCCTTCAGAAGCAATACAAAATTATGACCTACCGTTTGTGGTACATCATTACTTGGCCGAGTGCTGTTTTAGCTAGTTTTTTTGCTTTTTGGATGCTGTTTTTTACCGAAATAGGTCGGGCTTGGATCCAAATGCCGTGGATGCATGTTAAACTTGGCTTTGTTTTTGTGCTGTATTTGTACCATTTAAAATGCCACCAAATCTACCTCCAATTGCAAAAAGATGAAGTAAAACACTCGTCAAATTTTATGCGCCTTTGGAACGAAATAGCAACCATTATATTGTTTGCTGTGGTTTTTTTGGTAATTTTAAAAAGTGCAATCAACTGGGTTTATGGCGTAATTGGAATTGTTTTATTTTCCGTTTTGATTATGCTTGGATTCAAAATGTATAAACGAATTCGTGAAAAAAACTGAGTTGATCGTCGCAGTCGACCCAAAAAAAGACTGTAACTGAAACAAAAAGCATGTTTAACATCTTCAAAATAACAACTCTTTCACTTCGTATTAGGATTTTCCTATCGATGATTGTTTTGATTATTGTTGCCTCGATTTTAATGGCTTCCATTTCAATCATTCAATTTAAAAACGAAGCGCGAGGATACCATCAAGAGCGATTAGAACGCAAAGAAACGGCAATAAAAGAACATATTAATTACGTACTTTCCAACTCTACTTATCCGTTGACCGAAGCCAATTTACCGTTGATTTTTAAGGATGAAATTCACGAATTGGCCGACATTCACAACCTCAACTTAAACATTTACAACCTCAAAGGAAAATTGCTTATTTCATCCAAAGCTTCCTTTTCGGTAGACAGTGTCTCGCCTCCGATTCCTAATTACATCATTAAATTAGTGCAGTCGTCTATAGAAAAACGTTATGTTGACGTAAAAATAGTTGATGGTGTAAAAAATCGTTCCTCATTCAGTCAAATCAAAGACGACAAATTCAAACCGCTTGGTATTTTGAATCTACCTTATGTTGACGATGACGATTACTATGAAGAGGAACTGCGCGCTTTTTTAATTCGCCTGAGTCAAGTGTATTCCTTTATGTTGATTGTGGCGTTTGCATTGGCTTATTTCTTGGCCAGTTACATCACCAAATCACTCAAAACCATTTCCGATAAAATCAACGAAACAAGTTTGAACCAGAAAAACGAGAAAATTGTAATTGAAGCCAATAGTCGTGAAATCAATTCCTTAATCACGGCGTACAACGGCATGGTTGACAAACTGGAAGAAAGTGCTGCTATGTTGGCACAAAGCGAACGCGAACAAGCTTGGCGTGAAATGGCCAAACAAGTAGCGCACGAAATCAAAAATCCGCTGACGCCCATGCGATTGACTGTACAAAGTTTTCAACGCAAATTTGATCCTGAAGATCCTAATTTAAAACAAAAACTCGACGATTATACCAAAACACTCATCCAACAAATTGACACCATGACCTCGGTCGCATCGGCGTTTTCCAACTTTGCTTCGATGCCAGCGCAACAAAATGAAAGCCTAAATGTGGTCGATGTAGTCGAATTGGCACTCGATATTTTCAACGAAGATTTTATCCAATTTGAGAGTAATAAAGAGGAAATCATTGCCAAGTTAGATCGAACGCAACTGATTCGAATTATCACCAATTTGGTTAAAAATGCCATTCAATCGATTCCCGAAAAGCAAGAATTGAAAAAAGTGTTGGTCTCGGTCAACGAAGTCAATGACCAAGTAGTTGTTTGTGTAAAAGACAATGGATCTGGTATTGAAGTGGAAAATCGCGAACACGTTTTTGAACCCAAATTTACCACCAAAACCAGTGGAATGGGACTTGGCCTCGGAATTATCAAAAATATCATTGAAAATTACAAAGGAACTATTACTTTTGAAACTGAACTCGGAAAAGGAACCACATTTACGGTTTCGCTTCCTTTAACTGAAAAATAAAAACCATGAGCTTCGAAAATATCATTGTAACAACTGAAAACGGAATTGGTCAAATCACTATCAATCGTCCATCCAAATTAAATGCATTAAACGTAGCCACGATTCAAGAACTGCATAAGGCTCTAGAGCAATTGGACACCGATACGGCAACGCAAGTCATTATTATTACTGGCGAAGGTGAAAAGGCATTTGTAGCTGGTGCAGATATTTCGGAATTTGCGCATTTTTCGGTAGAAGAAGGCGCGCAATTAGCCCAACAAGGACAAGAATTATTGTTTGATTTTGTCGAAAATTTACGTACACCTGTGATTGCTGCAGTCAATGGTTTTGCTTTGGGTGGCGGATTGGAATTGGCCATGTCGTGTCATTTTAGAGTGGCTTCAGATAATGCCAAAATGGGTTTGCCAGAAGTATCACTGGGTGTCATTCCGGGTTATGGTGGAACGCAACGTTTGCCACAATTGGTTGGAAAAGGTCGTGCTATGGAACTAATTATGACTGCAGGAATGATTGATGCTGAAACCGCCAAATCGTATGGATTGGTCAATCATGTAGTACCTCAAGCCGAACTCATCGAATTTGTAAAAGGAATTGCCAACAAAATTCAACGCAATTCTCCGGCCGCAATTGGTCAAGCCATAAAAGCGGTAAATGCCAATTTTAAAGATGGTGTAGACGGTTATAAAACCGAAATCAAATCGTTTGGAAAATGCTTTGGTACCGAGGATTTTAAAGAAGGAACAACGGCATTCTTGGAAAAACGAAAAGCCAGTTTTACTGGGAAGTAACTGTCAACTGCAACTGATTACTGAACACTAAACCTCTCCGTCCCATTCGGCATAAAACTGCGCCAAAAAATGCTCCATAAACTGATGGCGCTTTTGAGCCAATCTTTTACCCGTTTCGGTATTCATTTTGTCTTTGAGCAAGAGAAGTTTCTCGTAAAAATGATTGAGTGTTGGCGACTCACTGTTTTTGTATTCCTCTTTGGTCATGTTCAACTGAGGCGCAATGGCGGGATTGTAAAGTGGTCTGTTTTTGAATCCTCCGTAGTTGAAGGTTCGCGCAATTCCAATCGCACCCAACGCATCCAATCGATCGGCATCTTGTACAATTTCTAATTCTTTGGAATTGAATTT
>CAZAJH010000160.1:0-4844 GCA_964485385.1 uncultured Flavobacterium sp. | reverse complement strand
GACTAATAGCAATGTTCGTCTTATCCACTATTTTTGGAGTCCAAATGGGAACAACAGCCACGCCGCAAGCTCAGCAAGCTCTCGAGTTAGCTCAAAAAGAAGCAGGTGGAACAATCCAAATGTACATGAAAGAACTGTGGAATTTACCTATTGCAACCATCACCATCAGTTTTATTGTTTATTTTATTGGAGGTTATTTTTTGTATAGTTCTTTTTATGCTGCTATCGGAGCCGCAGTGGACAACGAAACCGATTCTCAACAATTTCTTCTACCAATTATTATGCCTTTAATTTTGGGTGTTTACATTGGTTTTTTTACTGTTATAAATGATCCTCACGGAACAGTTGCAACTACTTTTTCGATGATTCCGCTTACTTCACCCATCGTGATGATGATGCGCATTCCGTTTGGTGTGCCGTGGTGGCAAATTGCTCTTTCTATGGCATTGCTTTTTGGCACGTTTTTGGGAGTAGTGTGGTTTGCTAGTAAGATTTATCGTGTTGGGATTTTAATGTACGGCAAAAAGCCATCGTGGAAAGAATTGTACAAATGGTTAAAGTATTAGAAGCGAAAGGTTCGGGCTTTTTCAGCAATCCATATGCCCGCTTTCCGTTTCAAGTTCCGATAAAAATCGGGGGCTTTCCTCTGCAACCTGCCTCTCGGCAGACAAGTCGGGGCTAAAAAATAAACTATATTGAATTTTTGCAAACTTTGCGAAAAACTTTGCGAACTTTGCGGTTAAATAAGAACTATGTCAAAAATATTAATCATTGAAGACGAAGCCTCTATCAGAAGAGTGCTCACTAAAATACTTTCAGAAGAAAACGATACCTACCAAGTTGATGAGGCAGAAGACGGTATTCAGGGCTTTGAGAAAATAAAAGCTACCGACTATGATTTGGTATTGTGTGATATCAAAATGCCCAAAATGGATGGCGAAGAATTATTGGAAGCTGTAAAAAAAATCAAACCCGAAATTCCGATTGTCATGATTTCGGGGCATGGCGACATGGAAACAGCCATCAATACGATGCGTTTGGGCGCTTTTGACTACATTTCAAAACCACCCGATTTGAATCGTCTTCTCAATACAGTTCGCAACGCTTTAGATAAAAAGCAACTCGTGGTTGAAAATAAAATACTGAAAAAGAAAGTCAGTAAAAACTACGAAATGATTGGTAATTCGGAGCCTATCAATCACATCAAACAAATGATTGAAAAAGTAGCCCAAACCGACGCTCGTGTTTTGATTACTGGGCCCAACGGAACGGGTAAAGAGTTGGTAGCGCATCAATTGCACGAAAAAAGCGAACGCTCACAATTTCCTTTGATTGAAGTCAATTGTGCTGCGATTCCGTCTGAATTAATTGAAAGCGAACTCTTTGGTCATGTGAAAGGAGCATTTACTTCGGCAGTAAAAGACCGTGCCGGAAAATTTGAAGCAGCCGATGGGGGAACGATTTTCTTGGATGAAATTGGCGATATGAGTTTAGCAGCACAAGCTAAGGTGTTGCGCGCGTTACAAGAAAACCTGATTCAGCGTGTGGGTGCCGACAAAGATATTAAAGTAAATGTTCGTGTGGTAGCCGCCACGAACAAAGACTTGAAAAAGGAAATTGAAGAAGGTCGCTTCCGCGAAGATTTGTACCATCGTTTGGCCGTTATTTTAATCAAAGTTCCAGCTTTGAACGATCGACGCGACGACATTCCGTTGTTGGTTGAACATTTTGCGGCCAAAATTGCCGAGGAACAAGGAAATGCAACAAAAACGTTTTCTAAAGAAGCCATCAAATTACTACAAGAATACGACTGGACCGGAAATATTCGCGAGTTACGAAACGTGGTCGAACGCTTAATTATTCTGGGCGGTAATGAAATTTCAGAAACCGACGTGAAGTTGTTTGCGAGTAAATAATAGCCATTAGCAGTTAGCCATTAGCAGTTTCTTTTGCTAAATGCTAAATGCTAATTGCTAAAAGCTAAAAAAAATGCAACTAAAGAAAATCAATCCGAACCTCCAACAAGCACTTATCGAATGCGGTTTGACGACGGCCAATGCAATGCAGCAAGAAACCTATTCTACTATAAAAAGTGGTGCTGACGCGGTTATTCAATCCCCTTTTGGTGGCGGAAAAACAACAACAATTGTCTTGCATATTCTTCAACGACTCGAAAAGGCAATGGGCGAAAGCACAAGGGCTCTGATGATTGTTTCCGATAAAGAAAAAGTACTAGAAGCCTTGCATTTTTTTGAAACTTTCGGAAAATATACTGATTTGCGAGTCATTGGTTGTCACGATAAAGGTGATATTGATTACGATAAAAACCTCATTTCAGCCGGAATGGATGTGATAGTAGGAACACCAACTCGAATTAATGCGATGTTTTCGTCGGCGGGATTCAACATGAATACCATCAAAATGTTTGTGGTTGATGAGGCAGATGTACAGTTTCGATTGCGTCACGATGCAATTGTGCAACGCTTATCGATGAGTGTCGAAAAAACACAACGGTTGTTTTTTTGTAATGAAATTACGGAAAGAGTAGAAGTTTTGGCCGATAAAATCATGATTGAACCGCTATTCTTTGAAATGGAAGATTAGTTTTCAGTCGCAGTTTTCAGTAATTAGGACTATATCGATGATCAGCGTAAAATCAGCAAAATCCGTTTTACACTAATTCCAAAAAGTGAGAAAAACGAATGGATTTGATAAACAGTGGTATGCATTAGTAAGACAAACTAAAGTATTGTGCAATTTATATTATACACCATACAAACAATGGGATTAATGAAACTCTTTTCAGGTGACGAAATTTTAGCCTTAGCTTTACAACAAAAAATTGAAGCTATCGGTGTAAATACATTTATTCGCAATAATAACCAAGCCAATGTGCTTCCGAGTATTCAGCCTCAAATGGCAGTCGAGTTGTTCATTCAGGAAACCGACTTTGCCAAAGCCAATCCTATAGTTGAAGCCTTTCGATTGAGTTTGTAAATACGATTTTCAGACTTTTTGAGTTTCATTTAAAACTATCAGTCAATGAAAGCTCTTCGTTTCACCTTTTTTTACATATTTACCATTTTTGGTATATTGTATTTACTGTATGTGAGTTACATTTATTTCAATCAAGAAGAAATGGTGTTTCGAGCCTATAAACTTTCTGAAAACCATCAGTTTAATTTCAGTGAAAAATTCGATGAGGTTACCATTCCTTCTTTTGATGGGAAAAAACTTCACGGTCTACAATTCAAAGTTCCCAATCCAAAAGGACTCATTTTTTATTTGCATGGAAATGCAGGAACAGTTGATGATTGGGGAAATAACGCTACGATTTATACGGATTTAGGTTATGATATTTTCTTTCTAGATTACCGTGGTTTCGGAAAAAGTGAAGGTGAAATTGACAATCAAGAGCAAATTTTCAAGGATATTTCTATAGCCTACGATTCAGTAACTTCCAAATATAAATCTAAAGAAATAGTTCTTATTGGTTATTCCATAGGAACAGGATTGGCTACTTATCTCGCATCGATTAAAAATCCCAATAAGCTAATTCTTCAAGCTCCGTATTATAATTTTTTGGAATTTTCAAGTAGTAGAGCGCCTTATTTCCCTGATTTCCTCAAGAAATTTGATTTTGAAACCAACCGCTACATTACAAAAGTCAAAGCACCCATTTACCTCTTTCATGGCGATGAAGATCGATTAATTTCAGTTTCCAATTCGATACGATTGAAAAAGATAATCAAGAACACAAACCAGCTTTTTATTCTTGATGGTGAAGACCATATTGGCATCAATGATAATTACGATTTTCAACATCATCTGAAGGAGATTTTAAGATAATTTTACTGCATTCGAATTATCTAAGCCTTATATTTGTATTTAAATATCATTGATTTATATTCCAATTTAAGTCAATGAGTAAATAGTTAAAATTTAAAAAAATGAAGAAAAGTCAGATTTTATCGATTGTATTACTTATTTGCGCTTCCGTTTCGGCGCAGTTCACTCAAAAACCGTTGCCATATGCTTACCATGCTTTGGAACCCTTTATTGATGCTCAAACTATGGAAATTCACTACAGTAAGCACCATGCGGCCTACATCAAAAATTTGAATGCGGCTGTTGCTGGTACAGATGCAGAGAAGATGACTGTAACGGATATTTTGGCTTCGATTTCAAAGTACAGTCCAACTGTGCGCAATAATGCTGGTGGGCATTACAACCACGAATTGTTTTGGTCGATTTTGACGCCTCAAAAAGATACCAAACCTTCTCCAGAGCTCGAAAAAGCCATCACTGATGCTTTTGGTAGTATGGATGCGATGAAAGAAAAAATGAACACCGCTGCAGCCAGTCGTTTTGGTTCTGGTTGGGCTTGGCTTTATGTAGGTCAAGATGGTAAATTAGCCGTTTGTTCAACCCCCAATCAAGATAATCCGCTGATGGACGTGGCTGAAAATAAAGGAAAACCTATTTTAGGTATTGATGTTTGGGAACATGCCTATTATTTGAAATACCAAAACAAACGAACCGATTATTTGGCCGCTATTTGGAATGTTATCAACTGGAGTGAAGTAAGTAACTATTATGCTGCTACCCTGCCCAAAAAGAAAGATAAATTTGCGAATTGGCAAGCTTTAAAAGATTTTCACAAGGTAATGTCGCAAACGTTTCACCCAAGTGAAGAAGGGAATTTGCAGCCGATAAAAGGAAGAAGTGGCGAAATGGTTCAAAAAGCCGAGGCGTTAGCCAAATCGAATATTCCTGCTGAATTCAATAAGAAAGAAGTGGTTGCTGCCGTACAGCGATTGGCATCTGATAGTAAAAAGTTAGAT
>CAZAJH010000159.1:0-4848 GCA_964485385.1 uncultured Flavobacterium sp. | reverse complement strand
TCTTGCACTTGGGGACGACGCGAATAGTAATCAACGATGCGATTTAACTTAGACAAACCAATGACTTTCCCACTCGACACATAACCAATGTGTGCTTTACCAATGATGGGTAAAAAGTGGTGCTCACAAGTCGAATTGAAACTAATGTTGGCTTCCACCAGCATTTTGTCGTAATGGTAGCTGTTGTCAAATACCGAGATTTTGGGTTTATTAGCGGGGTTTAAGCCCGAAAAAATCTCTTGAATGAACATTTTGGCCACACGGTGCGGCGTACCTTTGAGGCTATCGTCGGTCATGTCCAATCCCATTTCTTGCATAATGGCATGAAAATGCCGTTCGATATTTTGCATTTTGTCAGCGTCTGATTTGTCAAAAGCATCAGGACGCAAAGGGGTTTCGGCTGATGTCATTTGATGATTATCGCCAATCAATTCGTAAATTTCTTTTTCTAATAATGTGTTCATGGCTACGCTGATTTAATTAAAATTTTGTTTAACAAATTTATAAAATAATTAAACAAATAAATTTCTTTAACTTTATTTTATTATTTATTGAACGATAAATAGAATTGATGCTGGTAAAAAATCGTAAAATACTTTGTTTCTTTGTAAAAAGATTTTTCCCATGATTGAAGCCAAAAACATTCATAAGTTATACGACCAATTGCACGTTTTAAAAGGGGTGGACTTGCTTATTGCCAAAAGTGAAATCGTATCGATTGTAGGAGCCTCTGGCGCTGGAAAAACGACATTGCTGCAAATTTTGGGAACCTTAGACAAACCATCGATGCAAAATGGTACATCACTTACCATCAATGGAGAGGAAGTGTTGCAAATGAGCGATACCCGATTGTCGTCGTTTCGAAACCTGCAATTGGGTTTCATCTTTCAGTTTCACAACTTGTTACCAGAATTTACGGCGTTGGAGAATGTATGTATTCCAGCATTCATAGCCAAAAAAGACAAAAAAAACGCTGAAACAGAAGCAAAAAAACTACTGGATTATTTGGGATTAGCACACCGCATCAATCACAAACCCGGAGAATTATCGGGCGGAGAACAACAGCGTGTAGCAGTGGCGAGAGCTTTGATCAACCAGCCTGCCGTCATTTTTGCCGACGAGCCTTCGGGAAATTTAGATACCGCTTCGGCCGAGAACTTACATCAATTGTTTTTTAAACTCCGTGAAGAATTGGGTCAAACCTTTGTGATTGTTACGCACAACCAAGAATTAGCCAACATGGCTGATCGCAAATTGGTCATGGTTGATGGATTGATCGGTTCGTAGTATTTTTTAGTACATTTGGATTAAAATCAATCTGATGCTCCTCATTATTATTTCGTGGATTTACATTGCATTCAGCACCATCAATTTGGGTGTTGGTATGGATAAACTCATGAAAAATAGTTCCAATTCGATGGTGATAACCATTGTAAAAGGCTTGTTTACCACTACTCTTCTAGCTAGTTTTTGGGCGATTTTTGGAAGAATTAGTATTGAATTTCACAGTTTTTTAGTGGTACTGAATTTGGTTTTGTTTTACACATTAAAAACTGAAATTACAAACACCTATAAACTTTTGGCAATACAATTTTGGCAATTATCGAAAAGTTTACAGCTTTATTTGGTAGTTATTGCCTTATTAATTGTAGCTCAGTGCGCTTCTATTCCCTATATCATCGACAACGAAACGTACTACATCCAAACCATCAAATGGCTCAACGAATACGGATTAGTGAAAGGTTTGGCCAATTTGCATATTTTTTTCGGACAAACGAGCGGTTGGCACATCACACAAAGCGTGTTTAACTTTTCCTTTTTGTATTCTAGTTTTAATGACCTAAGTGGATTTTGTTTGTTGTTGGGCAATTTGTTCGCTGTAGAAAAACTAAACAATTATTTTATCAACCCAAATAAAAACTACTTGTTGATTGGGTTGCTTCCTATTGCTAATGTCTTGTTATTTCAGTTTGTGAGTGCGCCCTCGCCCGATTTGCCTGTTTATATTTTGAGTCTTATGGCGTTTTTGCTTTTTGTAGAAAATTACAATTCTGTAACTAAAACAAATTTCACTAATTTGACCATCATTGTTTTGTTTCTATTTTACATCAAGCCAACTACTTTTCTACTGTTGGTACTACCGTTGATTTTTTTATTGAAAGAACATCAACTTGTGCGTCATACTTTCTTCCCTAGTTTTACTGTAGGTCTAATCGTTTTGGGATTATTCATCACCAAAAATAGTATTTTAACAGGCTATCCTTTATTTCCACTAACTACATTGCATAGTAAGAATTACGATTTCAGAGTACCGATTGAAATGGTTGAGTTTTATTTTAACCAACAACGCTTGTATCGCTTTTTCCTGACCAATGAAGAATTTCATGCATTGACGTTTTGGGAAAAATGCAATAAGTGGATTGTTATGGAAAAAATCAGTGGCATTTTTAATGTTTTGAGTCTGATTTTAGTGGTAATCATCCCTTTTTTCATTCGAAAATACTTCCACCAGAAAGCGTATTGGATTGTATACTGTATTATGGTAGTACAACTTATTGTTTTACTTTGTACTTCTCCTCAGTTTCGGTTCTTTATTCACTTTAATTTGTTCTTTCTATTTTTGATTGCAGCTTCGTTTCGTCCTCAAAAAAAACACATTCAATTGGGTTTGATTCTGAGTGTTTTTCTGGTTTCTATTGCGTTATTTTTTCCCATAAAATACAGTTACTTAACACAAAACCGACTTATCATGGAAAACAGTCGCTTTTCAAAAAGAAATACTGTTTTCCCGTACCAAAATACCAAACTAAACACAGATTTTTATGCGGTAAAAAATGGTAATCTTACCTACCATTCTCCCGATGCTACAACATTCTTTTGGGCTAATGGAAACGGGGAATTACCCTGTGTAAATGCGATACAAATTGATTATTTTGGTGCGCGATTTCATTATGTTCCCCAACTGCGAACAACCCAATTACAAGATGGTTTTTACTCCAAAAAATGGTTGAAAAATGACTAAATCAGAACTTCGGTCTTTTCTCGACGAAAAAGTCGATTTGTATAACAATCCAAAATTTATTGAGAGTGATCCTATTCAAATTCCACATCAATTTTCAATCAAAGAAGATGTAGAGATAGCGGGTTTCCTCGCTGCTACTATTGCTTGGGGTAACCGCAAAATGATCATCAACAACGCCCAAAAAATGATGAATTTGATGGGCAATTCGCCTTATGATTTTGTAATGCATCACCAAGAACATCACCTGGAACCATTAGAAAATTTTGTACACCGCACCTTTAATGGCTCTGATTTTATTGGTTTTATCAAAGGCTTGCGGCACATTTACCAAAATCATGGCGGATTAGAAACTGTTTTTGCCCAACACCAAGAAAACCATTCGATGCAAAACAGTATTTCGGAATTCAAAAAAACCTTTTTTGAAATCGAGCACCTCAGTCGTACCCAAAAACACATTTCAGATCCGATGAACAATTCGGCCGCCAAACGTCTCAATATGTTCCTTCGATGGATGGTTCGCAACGACAATCGCGGTGTCGATTTAGGGATATGGAAAAGCATTTCACCTGCTGCTCTATCCTGTCCTCTCGATGTACACTCGGGCAATGTAGCTCGGAAATTGGGCCTGTTAAACCGAAAACAAAACGATGCCAAAGCGCTATTGGAATTGGATACCAACTTACGCCAACTCGATGCTAACGATCCTGTAAAATACGATTTCGCTCTATTTGGTTTGGGGGTTTTTGAACAATTTTAGTTCGTTAAAATGCGTTATATTTACGCTTTCAACTATACCACTATTTATGGAAATTCTTTTACTCATTGCTCTTTTTATCTATTTAGTTGTTACCAATTCTAATTTAAGTTCCAAATTAAGGAACATGGAAGATCAGCTAAATGCATTAAACCGAAAGTTAAACAAACTCAAAAATACAGCTGCTGCCGATTCTAAATCTCCTGATTGGGTCGCAGAATCTAGTAAAAAAGAAGAAAAAAAGAACATTCCTGTCATCGAAATTGGAGAAGAGTTCAAACCTGTTGTTGAAATTCCGGTAGTTAAACCGATTGTAAAAACAGAGGAAAAAGTGGTGTACTCAATGAACCAACCCAAACAACAGCAACCACAACCAAAACCTTACCTTTCACAAAAATCATGGTGGGAAAATTTCAAAGAAAAAAATCCCGATTTAGAGAAATTCATCGGGGAAAACCTCATTAATAAAATTGGTGTACTGATTTTGGTTTTGGGAATCAGTTACTTTGTTAAATATTCAATTGATAAAGGTTGGATTAGCGAACCCGCACGCGTTGGATTAGGAATTCTCTCGGGTACTTTAGTATTGGGAATTGCCCATAAATTACGAGATAAGTTCGCTGCTTTTAGTTCTGTTTTTGTTGCTGGAGCCATTGCTATTTTTTATTTCACTATAGGAATAGCATTTCACGATTACAAACTCTTCGGACAAACAACAGCATTTATCATTATGGTAGTGATCACTGGATTTAGTTGTTTTATCTCGCTTTCATACAACAGAAAAGAACTCGCCATTTTATCACTTATAGGAGGATTTGCTGTTCCTTTTATGGTAAGCACTGGCGAAGGAAACTACGTAGTTTTATTTACCTATATTCTGATTCTAGACCTCGGAATCTTGGGAATTGCTTACTTTAGAAAGTGGAATATCTTACATATTTTGGCCTTCGTTTTTACGATTTTACTCTACTGTTCGTGGATGGTTACTGATGTTTTCGGTTCAAAGCCACATTATCTTGGTGCTTTACTTTTTGGATTTGTTTTCTATTTGGTTTTTATTGCCATAAATATC
>CAZAJH010000158.1:0-4869 GCA_964485385.1 uncultured Flavobacterium sp. | reverse complement strand
GTAGTAACTTTCGGGGTTGAGTTGGATGATTTCGAATTGTTTTTGGAGCATAAGCAGACCAATTCCGATGAGATTTCCCCAAAATAATCCGCGAACAATGAGGTAAAACGCGTTGTAGAGAAATAGTTTTCGGACTGACCAATTATTGGCTCCCATGGCTTTGAGCAAGCCTATCATTTGTGTACGTTCTAAAATCAGTACTAAAAGTGCCACGACCATATTGATTGTTGCGACCAAAATCATAATGATTAGTATTACTACAATATTGAAATCGAACAATTGAAGCCATTCAAATATATAATAATACTTTTCGGTTATGGGTTGCACGTTGAGTGTGGAAGGAACATTGTTGTAGACCTCGTTGGTTTTTTGACTAATCTGGGCAAAATCGTCAATAAAAACCTCAAAAGACCCCACTTGATCGGGCCTCCATTTGTTGATCATTTGAAGGTGGCGAATATCCCCAATGACAATCGATGCATCGAATTCTTGTATGCCCGAATTAAAAATACCAACAATTTTGAATCGACGGGCTTTGGGCATGGCATTGATTTCTTCTCGCATAAAAAAAGTATTGAATGACGCCCCTAATTGGAGCCCCAACCGATTGGCCAAATACTGCGAGATTATGATTTCATTATTGAG
This sequence comes from uncultured Flavobacterium sp., assembly GCA_964485385.1. Classification (GTDB taxonomy): domain Bacteria; phylum Bacteroidota; class Bacteroidia; order Flavobacteriales; family Flavobacteriaceae; genus Flavobacterium. Next base: position 4,224 of record CAZAJH010000158.1, on the reverse strand, counting down.
TTGGTTTTGGGTATTGGGAATTCTACCGGAAACCAAGTATTCTTGAATGTAGGACCAGTCATAGTCTTTGCCTACCCCTTTGTAGATAATTCCTTCGAACGCAGTTTCGGTTCGAATCATGCCCGCCTTGGATGCTACCGCTTGGATGTGGTGAATACCACTCACCTCTTTGAATTTGGGATAAAAATTTTGACGCGTAGAAATTGGCGTAGTACTCACATCGGATTGATTGCCCGTATAACTTGTAATGCTAAGATGACCATGGAACGCAGCTATTTTTTGGCGTATTTTTTGTTGTAATCCTATTCCGGTTGCTATGGAAATAAGCATCATAATCATTCCAATAGCTACCGCCGCAATAGCAATTTTTATTATTGGAGCAGAAATACTACTTTTATGCTCTTTAGAATGAAAGAGTCGTTTGGCTATAAAATAGGCTACATTCAATGCTTATGGATTTGTTGCAAAGATAAAGAAAGACCGAAAGTAATGATTTAAAAAAACAAAAGTTTATGAAATACCGTTTTGTTCCCTTGTTTATTTTCACTATTAGTTTCCTAACGCTATTGTGCGCTAGTGCGAAATCTGTCCCTTCTGTTGGAGAGAAAAAACCCAAAACCCCATTAGTTCAAACCGGAATTTCGGTAGCCGACTTATTGGTTGGAGCCGACAATTATGAAACTTATTTACCTGTTTTAGAAGGTAAAAAAGTGGGCGTTGTGGCGAATCAAAGTAGTATTTTGAACGATAAAACGCACTTGGTTGACTACTTGGTTGCGCGAAAAATTGACGTGAAAAAGATTTTTGCACCAGAACACGGTTTCCGTGGCACAGCTGATGCAGGCGAATTAATCAAAGACGGGAAAGATACCCAAACCGGTTTGCCGATTGTTTCTCTGTACGGCGACAATAAAAAACCAAAACCGGACCAATTGAAAGATATTGACGTGCTGCTTTTTGACCTTCAAGATGTTGGTGTTCGTTTTTACACTTACATATCGACCTTACATTATATTATGGAGGCTTGTGCCGAAAACAACATCCTCTTATTGGTTTTTGATCGCCCCAATCCGAATGGCAGTGTAATTGATGGTCCAACCTTAGAAAAAGTACACACTAGCTTTGTAGGAATGCATCCAATTCCGTTGTTGCATGGAATGACTATAGGCGAATACGCACAAATGATTAATGGTGAAAAATGGTTGAAAGAGGGCATTCAGTGCAAAGTAAAAATCATCAAATGTTTGAATTATAAAAGAGAAATGCCCTACAGTTTGCCTGTGAAACCATCGCCAAATTTACCGAATGACCAAGCTATCAATTTGTATGCGAGTTTGTGCTTGTTTGAAGGTACAAATGTTAGTGTGGGTCGAGGCACTGATAAGCAATTTCAAATTTATGGTTCCCCTTTCTTGCCTAAAAGTGATTTTCAGTTTACACCCAAACCTAATTTGGGTGCCAAAGACCCTATGCACAAAGGCCTAGTTTGTTATGGCGAAGATTTAACAAAGATCAAAAAAGTAACTCAATTGGAACTCAAATGGCTTATAAATGCGTACAACACCACTTCAGATAAAACGAAATTTTTTACTGATTTCTTTACCAAATTGGCAGGAACCAAAGAGCTACAACGACAGATTCAGTCTGGAATACCAGAAGAAAAAATCAGAGAGTCGTGGAAAAAAGGGATTGCCGATTTTAAAGAAATGCGAAAAAAGTATTTACTCTACTAACTTTTCTTTGAGTACTTTTTTTACCAAAAAATAATACAACGCATACAGTCCATAAATAACACCAGCAATCAAACCAAAAATAAACAATGACATGGCCATGATCTCGAATGTGTTCATTACAACCGAGTTGTGGTTAATGTCAGTGTCGACTACAAAGCCGATAATGGATAAAATGAGTGAGATAAAGTAAATTACCACCAATACATAAAAATGTCTTTTCATAGCTTGCCATTTTTTACCATAACGAAAAGAAAGTAAGTTTAGTATTACAAAGGCAGCTTTTTCTTCATCGCTTCCACAATATTATACGCAGCAGGGCAAATCGCCACGTTTTTTAAGGTCAAATCTGAAATTTGGTGAAACTTTTTACGGTCGGTATGTGGGAATTCTCGACAGGCTTTGGGGCGCACCTCATAAATCATACAGTAATTTTCGGCATCCAAAAAAGTACAGGGCACACTTTGTAACACATAATCATTGTCTTCATCAATACGCAAATACTGCTCGATGAATTGCTGTGGTTTTTGTTTGAAATGTTTGGCGATACGTTCAATGTCGGCCGAAGTAAAAAGCGGCCCAGTAGTCTTGCAACAATTGGCACATTGCAAACAATCGGTGCGTTTAAACTCGGCTTCGTGTAATTCTTCCATCACGTAATCCAAATTCTTGGGCGTTTTCTTTTTGAGCTTATCGAAATACTTTTTGTTTTCGTTATGCTTATCTTTGGCAAGTTTACCGAGTTCGTTTAAAGTTGGTTTCAAGTTTCAAATTTCAAGTTGAGCCACAAAGTTAAACAACTTAAAACCTGAAACCTGAAACTAAACAAAAAAATGTTAGACCTATTCGGCCGCGCCATTCTCGACTACCAAACCCATAATGAGCCACAAGACCTCATCACGGAAACCAACATTTCAGAAGCCGATGACATGAGTGTGGCGTATTTGTTTCGCTCATTCAAGGAAATGCCCAAAATCGAGCAAAAAGCGCTTCAATTGTCCAAAGGAAAAATTCTCGATATAGGTTGCGGAGCCGGAAGTCACAGTTTGTATTTGCAAGAAAAAGGGTTTACTGTCACTTCGATTGATATTTCTGAAAACGCTATTAATGCCTGTCAATTACGCGGATTGCAAAACGCTCGTGTGCAAAATCTGCTTGACATCCAAAACGAAACTTTCGATACGATTCTACTTCTAATGAATGGCACTGGCATTTTTGGAACACTAGCGCAAACGTCTATTTACCTTCAAAAACTCAAAAGTTTACTCAACCCCAACGGGCAAATTCTGATTGACAGTTCCGATATTATTTACATGTTCGACGAAGAGGAAGACGGCAGCAAATGGGTTCCCGCCAATGGGTATTATGGCGAACTTACCTTTACCGTTTCCTATAAAAACCAAACCGAAGCACCGTTTCCGTGGTTGTATTTGGATTACAATACGTTGCAAAATGCCGCGCATGCCAATGGCCTGAACTGCGATTTAGTTCTAGAGGGCGAACATTTTGATTATTTAGCGAAGTTGTTTTTGTAGCAGTTATTTTATCTTTTCACAGAACCCTTGTCCCGCTTTTCATTACAAGCTTTTTGGTCTACCCCTTTTTTTGTAAGGCTTACAATAGCTTCCGTTGGTCGCTCTTGTATGCCAACAAAAAATTGTGGTATCCTGCAAAAGGCTTTCCATTTCAATCGGGGCTAGTTGAGAAATGAGTGAGCAATATTCAAAAGTTAGAAGTTGTTCGTTTGTCATTTTTTATACCTAACAGGTTTTGGAAACCTGTTAGGATATCAAATCGGTAGTTTTCAAAATATCCTCCAAAGCTTCATATAATTTATCCAAATCTTCTTGCGTATTGTACATATTCATCGAATACCGCAAATATACTTTCCCATTCAACGGCATTATTGGCACTTGAATTTTGTATTTCGTATACAACAACTCTTTCAACTCCATTGGGTTTTCCGTCTGAATCGGAATACTCGCCATTTGACCTAAAAATTCTTCAGTAATTGGGCAAATCGATTGGGTTTGGAGCAAATCACAGAAACGTTCGTAGTTCTCCAAAACCAATTTTCGACACGCTTTATATTTTTCTTTCCAATTGTTTTCTTTTAAAAAGGCTATCACTTTGGGCGTGCACAAATACGCCGAATGGTCGTTGGTGCCTTGGTATTCGTGGTAATCCAAAAACGGACTATGACTCGGAAACACACTTTCGTAACCCCAACTCACCACTAGCGGATCCAAATCGCCCTGAAATTCCTTTTTTACATACAAAAACGAACTGCCTTTGGGTGCCAACATCCATTTGTGTAACGTTCCTGTGTAATAGTCGGGATTCAAATCGGCGATATTCAAATCAATATGCCCTGGAACGTGCGCGCCATCTATAATCGTAATCAAACCCAATTGCTGGGCTCTTTCACAAATTTCCTTCACGGGAAAAATCAAGGCCGTAGAACTCGAAATATGATTCAGAAACACCACTTTTG
>CAZAJH010000157.1:0-4888 GCA_964485385.1 uncultured Flavobacterium sp. | reverse complement strand
TTTTCCAATAGGATTATTGAAAACAAAATCGTTGAACGGTTTTACCATTTGATTAGGCGCAAAATAACCTAAATCACCACCTTGTTGTGCTGAAGAGTCATCCGAATTTGTTAAAGCCAACATCATGAAATTGCCTGGATTGGTTTGTGCTTGTGCTAACAAACTTTCGGCTTTTGCTTTGGCTTGCTCTTTGGTTCTTTTTTCTTTTTTCTGAACACGGTCAATGCCTTCCCAGCTAATCAAAATATGACTCGCTTTTGCTTTTGCATTTGGTTTTCTTCCCATCGCTTTGGAAATACAGTAGTATTTACCTGTCATGTAAGGACCATAAATTTGACCAGTTGGTAAATTGAATAATTGTTCAGCCACTTCAACTGGCAACTCTTGTTTGGTTTTGTAGATAGAATCGTAAGGAATATCCGAATTTTGACCTACGTATTCAGCCATGTTTGTTGCAGATGCAAAACCAGGAATAGTATCGTTTTTACCCGTTTCTTTGTTGTAAACCACACTGCCACTCAACAAAGCATTCACTCTATCTTTAACAGCTTTCTCATCGTCTGCCGAAGGTTTGTCTTCAATAATTACATACTCAATTTCACGCGTTCCGTCAGATTTGAAGCGTTTTTCGTGTTTTTTCATGTAATTGATGTAGTCTTCGTCTGTGATTTTAATATCACTCTCTTTTACAGAAGAATAAGGAACAGACACAAAATCAAAACTTACTTTGTTGCTTTCCAATTCGTATTTGAATTTTCCTTCAGCATCAGTGGTATACATTCCACCTCTAACCAAAGAAGTATAGATTTGGTATTTCGAGTTTAAGATTGCATCTTTTTCAGAATCTGCTAAAATTTTGGCTTGCTCTGGATTGGCTTTAAAAAACTCTTTGAATTTTTTGATATCAAACTGACCTGCTTCATTTTGGAAAGTAGGATTTTGACCAATATTTGGGTTGTTTTTGAAATTTTCAAGTATGTGTTTTTCACCCGCTCTGATTCCTAATTTATCAAATTCTTCGGTCAATAAAGCAATCGAAATTTCTTGCTCCCAAACCTGATTTGCTGCTTGAATCGTTGTCATAGGTTGCCCTTGTTGACCATTTTTTTCAAGGTTTGCTACTTTTACGCGGAATTCTTCAAAAGAAATATCTTTTCCGTCGATACTTCCCACATCATTTGATGAAGTAGAATAAGAATTTGAAAAGAAGTCTTGCACAACAAATGCAAGCAACGCAAAACCTATAGCTAGTAAAAGTAAACCGGAACGATTTCTAATTTTTTGTAAAACTGCCATTTTTCTATCTGTTAATTTTTATTTCAGTTTGCGAAAATACAATTATCTGCGAAATAATAATAAAACAATGGCTTTTTTTATCTAGAAAATTTGAATTTTATCGATTTTTAATGAACCAATGTCATTTTAACCAATTCGATTTTGTGATTTGAAGCTTCTTCGATAAAAAAATGAAAATTATTGATGGTTATTTCTTCTCCTTTTTGCGGAATTTCTTTGGAAAAATTCACTATCAAACCACCCAATGTGCCATACGAATCACTCTCGGGTAAATTGAAATCGTATTTTTCGTTGAGATAAGCGACATCCAATCGGGTGGAGAAAAGAAAAGTAACCTCATTGAGTTGGGTTTCGGTTTGTTTTTCGTCTTCGTCGTGTTCGTCTTCAATTTCGCCAAAAAGCTCTTCAATAATATCTTCTATCGTAATAATTCCCGAAGTTCCACCGTATTCATCGAGCACTATGGCTACACTTTTCCTTTTTTTTGTAAGCAAATTGAGCACATCTTTGATAAAAATAGTTTCGGGAACAAACTCAACGGGAATGGTTGTATTTTTGATACTTCGTGGCTTTTTGAAAAGCTCAAAAGAATGTACATAACCCAAAATATTGTCGAGTGTATTTTGGTAAATCAGGATTTTAGAATACCCTGTCTGGATGAACTTTTCGCGTAATTGCGCCACAGAATGATGGATTTCAACAGCAACCAATTCGGTTCTTGGCGTCATGATATCGCGGGCTTTAACGGTTGAAAATTCTAAAGCATTTTGAAAAATTTGAATTTCAGAATCTACATTTTCGTGGCTATCAATAGAGTTGATTTGCTCGTTGATGTAATTTTCGAGTTCCATTTTACTGAAAAGCGACTGTTGTGCATTGGCTTTTGATTGGAAGAAACGAATCAAGATTGTATCCGAAATCCAGATGATAAAAGACGAAAAATAGTTGAGTATCTTGTAGAAGAAATAGGCTGGAATTGAAAAGTATTTAATTAATGTATTGGAATAAATTTGAAAAAAAAACTTGACAAAAAGCTCAATCAAAACCACCACTATTAGAACGGCGATTGATAGTTCGATAATAAAAAGTTGAAAACCATTCCAATTCAACTGCTGAATCCAATGCCAATTACCGACAATTTTACACATAAAAGTAGCGTAAACAATCATCGCTATGGTGTTTCCTAGCAACATCGTCGCTAAAAACTTGGAAGGATGCAGGGTAAGTTTGGTAATAACTGAGGAGAGAAAATTGTTTTGTTTTTTCTCAATTTCAAGATAGATTTTGTTGGAGGAAATGTAAGCGATTTCCATTCCAGAAAAAAAGGACATTAGTAATAAGCACACTATTACTACTGCAATTTCCATTTATTTAGCTGAATTATTGGGGTTACTTGGTTTTTTTCTTTCTTCAAATTTTTTAGCAAAATTATTTCGAAAAAAGAACATAAAAAAAGCCGCAAAAGCGAAAATAAAACTCAACCATGGTCCGCTTTCGTCATTCCATTTGGAAATGCCATCGTAAGCCATTACAAAGCCGAGTACCAAGTAAATGTATTTTGTAATATTCAAGTAATTCATAGCTATAGACTTTTATAGATTTCACCCGAAATTTTTTGCGAATTGATGATTTTAAAATCTTTGCTAAAATCAACCCCTTCGCCATAAGAGACACCTTTCGGATCGGTAAATTTGTATTTTTTTTCGGTGTAAAACCATTCGTTCTTTTGATCATAAAACATCTGCTCTGTTTCGAGAAGTTGTCCGTCTTCGTTTTTGATTTTCACGTTGCCCTTCAAATCGATAATATTGGTCAATTTGTAACTCACAGCATAATTGGAGGTAACCCATGTTTTTTTTTCGTTACCGTCGAATAGGGTTAAATTGATTCCTTTGGGGAATTCGGTAAACGGAAAATCTACTGTAGCAAAATCGAGCATTTTAGGACTCACTAAAACAGCTTGAATTTTACCTGAGTCGGTGTATTTCAAATTGATCGTGTCGGCTTCTCCACTGGCAGTAAATTCAGAAAAAGTAGAACGTTGTACTTCTCTAAAATTACTTTCGCAAGAAATCAACACGAATAAGAAAAGCAAAGGAAAAAGGATTGTATTTTGTTTTAGTGATTTCATTTTAAAACTGAACCGTTTCGTTGATCCAACAATCAAGAGTGACTTTGTTGTCCATCTTTTTGAGTTGTTCCAATTCTTTTGGGGTAAAATCGTGTTTTTTAAAATCGGCTGTTAAAATATCGGAAGTACTTTTTAGTTTGGGTTGTACTTCTGCTGCTTTGATTGCCATTTTATTAGCCAAATAATACACTGTTTTTTTCTCAATTGGTGTGGTAGCGCACTCTTGAACCGAACTAGCATAAAGATTGGACAACAACAAAAAATATTCGCCGTTAGCTGGGTCATTTTGACTGGCTAAAACAGCATTTTCTTTGGCTAGTTTTTTATCAAATCCAAATAAAATAGACGCATTGGTAGCATATATTTTGGCTTTTTCCAATTTGTCTGTGGCCAACTCAGCTGCTTCTTTTAAGTAGGCTACCGCTTTTTCTCGGTTGTTGTTTTTTAGATGGAAAGCGCCCAAAGCAAATGCCGATTTTGAACTGGGAGCCAAACCGTGCAAACGCAGTGCAATAGAGCCAAAGATGCCTTTATCGGCGCATTTTTCAAGCATTAAATCGAGTGTTGCGCTCAACCAATCAACATTAGACTCATTGGCTTTGAGATTGCGTTCAGCATAATCAACTAAATTCTCTGGAGTCAAATAGTTTTTTACAACAGAAGTGGTGCTAATTTTGACATTTTCAAATTCGATTTCAGCGTCTTTTGAGTTTTTTTTATTGGTATCAATTACTGACAGCACCTCACTGTATTTTGCAATCATAGGATCGATATCTGTCCCATCGGAATTGCGTTTAAAATTTTCATTGAAAAGACGAAAGTAGGTATTTAAGGCTACTGGGTTTACAAACTGAAATTTATCTTTGGTAAACGCTTTATCAAATGCTTTAAATGTCTCTTCCTCGGTGGCCAGATCGTAATCGTAATACAACATTGCCTTGTTGATGGTATTGTTGCTCTTATTATTTGGGAAGTTAAGATCGTGTTTATCGTACAAAGCAACCATTTCTTTGGCAGCTGCAAGTTTATCATCGTTGTAAGATAAATCGATTTTATTTTGAATCACCATGGCTCCTAACAAATAAATATTTTCGTTTGAGGTAGCGCATTTGCCTAAAAGCATCTTGAGTTTGGCTTCTGCATCTTTGAAGTTTTGGTCGTTCACCAATTTAGTAAACTCATCCATAGTTGAAGTGCAACTCACTTCTTGAGAATGAACAAAACTGAAATTAACCAATACCAAAAATAAAATTAATTTGTTTTTCATAGCTGTGGGTTTTAGTCGTACTTCCTTCTCTGGAACCACTTATCATTAAACGAAAAAGCAAAACTAATATTGCTGTAATTTTCTTCAATCAAACCAGCGTTTGTTGTTCCTTTTTTACCAAATTCCAAACCAAGATTGACGTTGGAAAAAGTACCGCCAAGCGGAAAACCAAAACCAAGCGTAACGGCTCGGTC
>CAZAJH010000156.1:0-4962 GCA_964485385.1 uncultured Flavobacterium sp. | reverse complement strand
AAAAGCTAGTGCAAAAAAGGGAAGAGCTAAAAAAAGAAATCTCAAAATTAATCGTTGGTCAAGAAGAAGTGGTTGATCAGATATTGTTGAGCATATTTTCGGGCGGACACGCTTTACTTGTGGGTGTGCCTGGTTTGGCAAAAACCTTGATGGTAAATACCATTTCTCAAGCTTTGGGTCTCGATTTTAAACGCATACAGTTTACACCCGATTTGATGCCTTCGGATATTTTAGGAAGCGAAATTTTGGATGAAAACCGTCAATTTAAATTCATTAAAGGTCCTGTATTTGCAAATATTATTCTGGCTGACGAGATCAACCGTACGCCGCCCAAAACACAAGCGGCATTGCTAGAGGCCATGCAAGAACGATCGGTAACAATTGCTGGGCAAAACTACAAATTGGCGCTACCTTATTTTGTTCTTGCTACCCAAAACCCAATCGAACAAGAGGGAACCTATCCGTTGCCCGAAGCCCAATTGGATCGTTTTATGTTTGCAATTAAATTGGATTATCCCACTTTTGCCGAAGAGGTTCAAGTAGTAAAAAGCACTACTTCCGACGAAAAACCAACCATCAATCCGTTGTTTACAGCACAAGAGATTATCGATTACCAACACCTAATAAGACGTGTTCCTGTAGCTGATAATGTGATCGAATATGCTGTGACTTTGGTGAGTAAAACCCGTCCGAATAATCCGTTGACGACCGATTATGTTAAAAACTATTTGGATTGGGGAGCTGGTCCAAGAGCGTCTCAAAATCTCATTTTGGCGGCCAAAGCACACGCTGTTTTTAATGGCAAGTTTTCGCCCGATATAGAAGATGTGAAAGCCGTTGCAACCGGAATTTTACGCCACCGTATCATCAAAAATTATAAGGCAGATGCCGAAGGAATAACCGAAGAAGTAATCATCCAGAAACTGATGTAGTGTATGAATTTTTTCAAAAGACTCAAATGGTTCAAAAAGCAAATTCGCTGGAATTACAAATACAAAAAAGGTATTTGGGACTTTATGAGTAATGAAAATCTGCGCTACGAAGCCATCGTCAGGCAAATTCGTAAAACAGAAATTGTTTCACCTGCTATTTTGGATTTGGGTTGCGGATTTGGCGCACTCAACGACTATGTAACGCCAGCTGATTACAATTACTTTCTTGGTGTTGATTTTTCTTCCAACGCCATTCAACGAGCAAAAAGCCAAAATTACCCCAAAACCGAATTTTTAGTGGTGGATATTCACCATTTTACTCCTCAGCAACAATTTGATATCATTATTTTTAATGAGGTTTTATACTATTTAGAAGACCAAATGGCTATTGTTGAAAGATTTGCCACTTACTTCAATACACAAGGTTATTTTATTTTTTCTTTCTTTGGTGGTCGAGAAGACTTGGTTATCGAATTGGAAAAAAAATACCAACTTATCCAGAAAGATGTCGTAGTACAAAACGACATTAACTGGAGTGTTTGTTTGTATAAAGCCAAATAATAAATGCCTCTTTTTTTCGTTTTTTGTTAAACTAAAAAATGAAATCAAAACTTCTTTTTCTTCCCGAAAGCTTGCTGTTGGTTCTTTCCGTATTTTGGTTTTTTGAGGCTTATTTCTACGATGGTTTTGTTAATTTCCTCGCCTTATTTTTTGCTTCAATATTGCTTTTTCAATTGTTTTATAAAAATAAAATAATTGGATTTGCTTTGGCCATACTGCTACTATTACTGTCTCTTTATTTGGTATTGGCTGTTGTTGCTGAGTATAATGAATTTCCTACTCAATCAAAAGACGCTTTAACCTTACTGATAGTAGGTTTGATTTTGTCGGTTGTTTTATTGGTTCTTGGTGTAGCTCTGTTTTATAAGTACTTAAAGCTAAAAGCCAATTAATCGGCAAGTTTTTTGTCTAATTCTTCATCATAAAAAAACAAAAACATACTACCCATCATATCTTGATTGATTGAAGTGGTGTTGTTGACATTCATAGTCAGCACGTACTTATGGTCGGCATACATCCACACCCCCTTTTCAGAAGAGAAGGCGTCAATTTTGGTCAGGCCAATACTGTTTTGATGATTGACAATAGTACTTTTAAAAATAATCGTATGGGTTGTTTGATCCCACAAAGTAATCGAAGTAGCAAACGGATGAACATGAACTGCCGCAGCATGCAATCGCAAACTGTCTTTTATTTGTAATTGTGTGTCAATAGCACTTTGGTAGGTTTTTTTTCCTGTCGGAATAACCCAATGTCCCGACAACATATTTCCTTTTCCATCAGGATAGCTGTGGTTTTTGGTTTCAACCGGAATACATTGATTGCTCATCGGATCGAGTGGCTCTTTGAAAGGATCATTTTTGTCGTAGGGCAACTGAATAAAAACAGTGCGACTCATTACTGGTTTTAGTTTTTCTTTTTGGGTGTAAGCTATCGAAACTTCATGCTTTACCAAACGGTTTTCATCAGGAAAATTATGGTTTAACGATTGGGTTGTTACATACAAAAATTGATTTCCTTTCATCGGAATGCCATAACCTGGAGGCAAACTAAACTTCTCCAAACCATGCGATAACGAGGTCATTCGAGGGTATTGTTTGCCAATTCGATTTTTTATATCCAAACTGCTGTAATAATTTACGTCGTTAAAGTCAACATTAGTATGACAAATAAAGTCATTAGAGATTTGTTTTTTGGTTTTGGCATCCAAAGCTTTTACTTCAAAAGAAGTAATCCAAACCAAAGTCGAGTCGGTGGTCAATTGTACATAATTGGTTGCTTTTGGTCCTTCCATCGATTTGTAAATGCCATCGATAAAAAAGTCGGGTGAAATCATTTTGTACACGGTTTGCTGGCGCTTTACCGCCCAATCACTTTCTATTATGCCCGTTTTTTGCAATACAAATGTTTTAATAACTGCCTTGTGGCGATTGCTCAATTGCGCGTAGTATATTCCGCCACCCATTACAGCCAAAAGCGTAAAAACTCCTAAAAATTTATATATCTTTGATTTTCTCATCCAAACAAAAATACAATTTTATGAAAGAAAACACGACAAGTGAGCGAATTTTTGGCCTCGATTTGATGCGAGCAGCTGCCATTCTGATGGTGCTGAGTTCTCATATTTTATGGATTTATCCACCAAAAAATTCGCTACTTTCTCAAATATTCCACCTATTTGGGTTTTTGGGTGTAGAAGTTTTTTTTGTGTTGAGTGGTTTTTTAATTGGAACTATTTTTTACAAACTGTATCTGAAAGAAAATTTTAAACTGAATTCGGTTTTTTACTTTTTAAAAAGACGTTGGTTCAGAACATTGCCAAATTATTATTTGTTTTTTGTAGTCAACATTTTAATTGGATTGATCATTGGTTATCCGATGCCTGATTTGTGGAAATACCTTTTCTTTCTACAAAATTTGTTTACCACAATGTTGCCTTTTTACCCAGATTCATGGAGTTTGGCCATCGAAGAATATACGTATGCCATTTTGCCTTTTTCCGTTTTTATCATCACAATTTTGTTTCGACCAAAAAATAAGAAAATCACTTTCATCACAGTTGTATTATCCGTGATAGTGCTTTTTATTTTAAATAAGTGGTTTTACAATGTAACCACCACAAACACTACATTGACCCAGTGGAATGTGTCTTTAAAAAATATCGTAATGTACCGAATTGACACGATATTGTATGGCGTTGTATTTAGTTGGATTGCTTTTAACTACCGCGATTTTTGGGTAAAAAATAAAGTTAATTTTGCTTTTTTGGGATTGGGATTGATGCTCTTTATGTTTGTTGGAATTGGTTATTTAAGAATAACTATCGAAGATTATCCTACATTTTGGAATGTGTTTTATTTGCCAATAACATCAATCACGATGGCTTGTTTTTTGCCCATTTTATCCGAGTGGAAAACAACCCAACTTCCGTTCAAAAATACCATAGTAACCATCAGTCTCATTTCGTATTCCTATTACCTCATTCACTACGGTATTGTATTGCAATTGATGAAGCATTTTATCCCAACAGAAGGCATGGAAATGTACCAATTACATCTCTATACAGGAGTGTTTTTACTACTTTCTTTTGGATTATCGTACCTCAATTACCACTATTTCGAAAAACCAGTGATGGATTTGAGGGATAAATTGTAGAAAACTACATTTTTTTGACTTTATAATGCTTATTTGTTAAAAATTACAAGGCTAAATTTTCGTTTTCGTAATTATTTCGAAACGAACGAGATATTTGGTTGAATTTTTTTTAATAATACATCGTTTTCGTAAATTTGCACTGCGAACAAATAAACCTATTTTTATATGGCTTTCGATATTGAAATGATTAAAAAAGTGTACGCAACTATGGCTGAGCGTGTAGACAAAGCACGTGAACTGGTTGGTCGTCCGCTTACGCTTTCTGAAAAGATTTTATATTCCCATTTGTGGGAAGGAATGCCTTCTCAAGCATTTTCTCGTGGAAAAGATTATGTAGACTTTGCTCCCGATAGAGTAGCATGTCAAGACGCTACGGCTCAAATGGCTTTGTTGCAGTTTATGCACGCCGGAAAAAGTAAAGTAGCTGTGCCTACTACAGTGCACTGTGACCACTTGATTCAAGCCAAAGTAGGCGCTTCAACGGATTTAGCTGTTGCGAATACACAATCTAAAGAAGTTTTTGATTTCCTTTCTTCGGTTTCTAATAAGTACGGAATAGGGTTCTGGAAACCGGGTTCTGGTATTATTCACCAAATTGTTCTCGAAAACTATGCTTTTCCAGGTGGAATGATGATCGGAACAGATTCACACACAGTAAATGCGGGTGGATTGGGTATGTTAGCTATTGGCGTTGGCGGTGCTGATGCGGTAGACGTAATGTCGGGGATGTCTTGGGAATTGAAATTTCCAAAACTTATTGGTGTAAAATTAACGGGTAAATTGAATGGTTGGACAGCTCCCAAAGATGTAATTC
>CAZAJH010000155.1:0-4973 GCA_964485385.1 uncultured Flavobacterium sp. | reverse complement strand
TTGGTGATTTGATTGCAATGAATGCGTTGTATCGTCCCGGACCACTCGAATACATCCCGTCGTTTGTTAGAAGGAAAAATGGCGAAGAACCGATTGTATACGATTTAGAGGCTTGCGAAGAATATTTAGGAGAAACCTACGGAATTACAGTTTACCAAGAGCAGGTGATGCTTTTGTCGCAATCATTGGCGGGTTTCACCAAAGGTGAGGCCGATGTGTTGCGCAAGGCGATGGGTAAAAAGCAAAAAGAGGTGTTGGATAAAATGAAACCCAAATTCATCGAGCAAGCTGCCGCTAAAGGGCATGATGCCAACGTTTTGGAGAAGATTTGGAAAGATTGGGAGGCGTTTGCGAGTTATGCTTTTAACAAATCGCATTCTACGTGTTACGCATGGATTGCTTATCAAACGGCTTACCTCAAGGCACATTATCCGGCTGAGTATATGGCCGCAGTGCTTTCCAATAACATGAACGACATCAAACAGGTTTCTTTTTTTATGGAAGAATGCAAACGGATGGGATTGAAAGTGCTTGGCCCCGATGTCAATGAGTCGTTTTACAAATTTACGGTAAACAACGATTATGCTATTCGTTTCGGAATGGGCGCTGTGAAAGGAGTAGGAGCCAATGCGGTAGATACTATTGTTCAAAACCGCAAAGACGCTCCGTACAAATCGATATTTGATTTAGCCAAGAAAATTGACCTCAGAGCAGCCAACAAAAAGGCATTTGAGAGTTTGGCTTTGGCAGGAGGTTTTGATTGTTTTACCAATACCCATCGGGCACAGTATTTTCATATCGAAGGCGAAGGAATAACTTTTTTAGAGAAAGCCATTCGATTTGGTTCAAAGTTTCAAGAAAACGAAAACTCGTCGCAAGTGAGTTTGTTTGGTGAAGCGAGTGATGTGCAAATCTCAGAACCTATTGTGCCACCTTGCGAGGAATGGAGTACAATGGAAAAATTGGCCAAAGAAAAAGAAGTAGTGGGTATTTACATATCGGGTCATCCGCTCGATGATTACCGATTTGAGATGAAGTATTTTTGTAATGTACGATTAACAAATCTTAAAAATCTTGACAATTTTATTGGAAAAACACTCACGTTTGGCGGAATTGTAACCAACGTACAATACCGAACAGGTAAAAACGGGAAAGATTGGGCTATGTTTACACTTGAAGGTTATGAAGAGAGTTATGACTTTAGGATTTTTGATGAAGAATACCTCAAGTTCCGCCATTTTTTGGTGAACAACCAATTTATATATTTTAAAATTTCGGTCAGAGATGGCTGGGTAAATAAAGAAACTGGTAAAAAGTCGGAACCGCGAATTACTTTTCAAGACGCCAAGTTGTTAGCCGATGTGTTGCCAACCTATGCCAAAAAGGTTGCGATTCAGTTGAATATTAACGATCTAAAGGAAAGCTTGATAGAGCAATTGAGTGCAGTTTTTAAAGCCAACGAAGGCGATAAGCCAGTTGATTTTGAAGTGGTTGAAACCGAAATCGTAAAACGAATTATTGAAACGGCTCCTGTTAAAGCAGACATGATGCAACGTGAAGCTTCTGATGCTGATGCCGAAGACGAAATCGAAACCCTAGAAATGGAAACCGAGTTGGAAGAAGAGATCACTATAGAAACCACCAAAACCGAAATTGAAGAAGTGCGAAAAGTGACCTCACTCGAAATGAAAAGCCGAAAAGTAAAAGTCAAAATCGCCAAGGAATTATTGGAAGAGTTAGAGAAAATGCAGGTTAATTTTAGGTTGAATTAAAAGTAGGTCAGAATCGATTAGTGATAAAATATACTTCAGTAATACTCAAGTTGATTGGAGATTTCTATCACTTTTAAAAGTTGATAATCGTTACAAAAAAAAACGTTACAAAAGAGTTGATTAATTTACCTGTTCAGCTTGATTAGAATTCTGTGGGTAAGTGTATTAATCAATTCTCTCAATCAAAAAATAACTAAAAGTAATGTAAGTTGCATTTGACAAGAAAAATGTTTCTTTATCTTTGCCTAACAAACCAATAATCCTGCGCTTGTCGAAGGATAAACTTTTAACAAAAAAATAGATATGGCTTTAGCAATAACAGATGCTACTTTTGATGAAGTAGTTTTAAAATCAGACAAACCAGTAGTAGTAGATTTTTGGGCCGCTTGGTGTGGACCTTGTAGAATGGTCGGACCCGTTATTGATGAAATTGCTACTGAATACGAAGGAAAAGCAGTAGTAGGCAAAGTAGACGTAGATGCCAACCAAGAGTTTGCCGCCAAATACGGTGTGCGCAACATTCCAACGGTTTTGGTATTTCAAAACGGTGAAGTGGTAGGTCGTCAGGTAGGAGTTGCTCCTAAAAAAACCTATACCGACGCTATCGATGCATTGTTGTAAGCGAAAAGATATATATACACCAAAGGTCTAGCGAAAGTTAGGCCTTTTTTTATGCGTTCAATTGAAGTGTGATAGTCGTTCCCTCATTGATTTTTGAGTCTACTATAATTTCGCAATCAATGGCTTTGGCCAAATCGCGAATCAAATGCAAACCCAATCCTGTTTTGATGCCAACTACTACTTTTTCATCGTACAAGGCTTTGAATTTGTCTAAAGTCGCACCAGGACCATTGTCGTTAATGGAGAGTAAAACCTTTCCGTTTTCAACCCAAGCCTTCCATATGATGGTGGGGTTTTGTGTCGATGTAAATACGTTTATCGCATTACTGGTAAGGTTTCGAACAATAGTTTTTAAATAGTCGATATCGGTAGTAAGTGCCACCTTTTCGGGATTATGGTAGGCAAAGGTAATGTTGTGGTAGCCCGAGAACACTTTTTTGGTATCGTTAAACACATCTTCAATTTGAATCAGTTTGGGCGCAGGTTTAAAATTTTCCATTTGTCCTTTGCTCCAAAGCAACAAATCTTCCATCGAAGTCAATAAGTTTTCGGCTCCATCAATGGTTTGTTCTTGCAATCTTTTGTTGGTTTCTTCATCCAAAATATCGGGGTGTTTTTGCAATTGCAAATAGCTGATGATTTTTGAAACAGGTCCGCGTAAATCGTGGTTTAAAATACTAAAGAAACGCGTTTTAACACGATTGGCCTGATCGAGTTCTTCGTTGAGTTTACGTAATTCGGTATTGCGTTTTTTTCTCACCCTACTCAAATACCAAAACAAACCTCCCAAAACACTCAGAGCTAGGGCAACAATAATCAAGATCAGACGCTGCTTTTCTTTTGATTTTAACTCCAGTTGCTGAATTTGCAATTGTTGGTTTTTGATTTTGATTAGGTATTGATTTTCGATGTTTTGTGCCGACGATTTGGTAGAGCTAGTAAACACTTTGTCGTCCCATTCCTTAGCTTGTTTTAAGTAATAGATGGCTTCCTTATAACGGCCCAAAAGTTCATATAGCTCACCCAGATGTGCGGCGCTATCGGTGGCGTTTAAGTATTGTTTTTCGACAATAAAAGTAGGTAATGCCCTTTTGTAGTAAGCAATTGCTTTGTTTGCATCAGAAGTGGATCGCGTTTTCTTGAAAAGGGTATGATAGTAGTCACCAAAATGTTTCAAGATGTCGGCTTCAAGTATCTTGTTTTCTATTTTTTGAGCCAACGATAGTGCTTCAGTTAGTTGATTCTTAGCTTCGGTAAATTTGCCTTTTTGAATGTTCATTTTACCCAATGCCAATAAGCTACTGCTTTTTTTAAAAGGATCCTCAACTAGGGTTTTATCCTCTAGTTTTTTTTCAAAATGAGTAGCGGCCAAGGCATCGTGGTTGGCTGGTTTCTCTGAAGGAGTTTGTTTGGAACTGCTTTCCGCATTAACCGTTATTTTGATTTCTTTGTCTAATAACTCCTTTACGGCTAGCGCTTTGTTTTTGTATTCCCTGTACTTTTCAATTTCGTTAAGTTGAATGTAGGTATTGGCAATGTTGTATAATGTAATGTATTGTAAATCATACGACTGTGTTTTTTCAAACAACTCTAGGGCTTTGAATTGGTACTCTACACAACCTAAAAAATCTGAGGTTTCCGATTTTAAACGACCAATGCTTCCATAAACTTGACCGAGCACTTTGGGAGTTTTTGAAGCTGCCAGTGCTTTGTTGTACAGCTTTTCGGCCTCATCGTATTTGCCTTGGTTCATGCAAACTATACCTAAGTTGCGGTAAGCCAATGCCATCCCATCAAAGTACTTGTCTTTTTGAGCCAAATCCAATGCTTTTTGTGAGAGCGTAGTGGCAGTAATAAAATCTTTCGACTTATACTTTACAGCACTTTCAATCAAATAGTCGATTTGTTCACGCACTTCATTCTTAGATTGTGAAACTTGGTAAATCGAATCGATCCATTTGTTTTGAGCAACAAGTATTGAACAGCCACAGCAAAAAAACAGTAAAAAATAAAGTCGACGCATACGTTTTACTTTTCGATATGAGGATGTAATTAATTCAATAACAAAGGTATTAAAAATACGATAGGCTGATTCTCTTTGCATTTGTTGTTGGTCTATTTAAATTGTCGTTGGTCTATTTGTACTTTTTAACTACCAAAGGACCTCTCAAATTTGTAGTGCTTAAAACCTTAACAATGAAAAAATTAGTACTCTTTTTTGTCTTCATAGTGTTGTCTTTGAAAGGGTTTTCCCAGGTTGGGATTAACACTACAACACCCAACGCCCAATTGGATATTCGGTCGTCTAACCAAGCGACGCCTTCCAATACCGACGGAATTTTGATTCCGAAAATAGATGCTTTTCCGGCCACTAATCCTACTGCGGCTCAAAACGGAATGATGGTGTATTTGACTACTATTTCTATGGGAAAATCGCCCGGATTTTACTATTGGGACAATGCCACATTGAGTTGGCAAGCTGTTTCTAAAACAGACGATGATTGGTATGAAGTAAGTTCTACAACTGCTCCTAATGCAATTACAGATGATATGTATCATATTGGTAATATTGCCATTGGG
>CAZAJH010000154.1:0-5015 GCA_964485385.1 uncultured Flavobacterium sp. | reverse complement strand
GATGTGGTGGAATTGGTTAGTCAGATAAAAAGATTTCTTTAGACGATAAGACTGTAAGATTGTAAGATTTTAAGACTGTAGGTATTTGGACTTCTGAGTGTCTTAGCTTCTGTATATACATCTAAAAGCTAATCGAATCTAATACTCTAAGAGCGTAGCGAGTCTAAAAATCTTACAGTCCTACAATCAAAATTCTTAAAGCGCAGCGAATCTAAGAAGTCTTACATCATGTTCATCAACTCCAACGCCTTGTTGATACTTTTTACGTTTTCAAAAGTCAAGAGCAATCGCAAGCCATTTTTGGTTTCTTTTTCTTTCATTTTGCACAAATTACCATTTTGTTGTACAAACTGAACGAGCTTCATAAAACGTTTCGATTGGTAAAAATCACTCTGTTGATCGCCCACAAAATAGCCAATCATTTTACCTTGTTTTAATACCAATTTTTCAATACCAATTTGCGTTGCTTTCCATTTGATACGAATGCTATTGAGCAACGCTGCAGCTTCTTTTGGTAAGGTTCCAAATCGGTCAATAAGCCGCTGTTCGTATTGTTGCAGTTGTTCTTCGTTTTTAATTGTGCTCAATTCGTTATACAAATTCAAACGTTCCGAAATGGTGTTGATGTACTCATCGGGAAAGAGCAATTCAAAATCGGTGTCAATTTGGAGATCTTTGACATACTCTTTGGTTTCGATGTCGTTTTCGGTTTCGTACAAGTCTTTGAATTCGTTTTCTTTCAACTCATCAATGGCTTCGTTCATGATTTTTTGGTAGGTTTCAAAACCAATTTCGTTGATAAAACCACTTTGTTCGCCACCCAATAAATCACCAGCTCCACGAATTTCCAAATCTTTCATGGCAATGTTGAAACCGCTTCCCAATTCGCTAAATTGCTCTAAGGCTTGAATGCGTTTTTGGGCTTCGCTCGTCATCATCGAATGAGGCGGCGTAATGAAATAACAGAAGGCTTTTTTGTTGCTTCGACCCACACGACCGCGCATTTGGTGCAAATCGGATAGCCCAAAATTATTAGCATTATTGATAAAAATGGTATTCGCATTGGGTACATCCAATCCGCTTTCAATAATAGTAGTAGCGACCAGAACGTCAAATTCACCATTCATAAATGCCAGCATCAAATCTTCCAATTTTTTGCCGTCCATTTGGCCGTGACCGATACCTACACGCGCATCAGGCACCAAACGTTGTATCATTCCAGCTACTTCTTGAATGTTTTCAATACGGTTGTTGATGAAAAAAACTTGTCCGTTGCGTTGGATTTCATACGAAATTGCATCGCGAATGATTTCTTCGTTGAAGCGAATCACTTGCGAAACAATTGGATAACGATTGGGTGGAGGCGTAGTAATGACCGATAAATCGCGTGCGGCCATCAACGAAAACTGTAAGGTTCTCGGAATAGGCGTTGCGGTAAGTGTGAGCGTATCTACATTGGCGGCAATAGTTTTCAGTTTGTCTTTGACATTTACACCAAACTTTTGTTCTTCATCTACAATCAACAAACCTAAGTCTTTGAACTTCACGTCTTTGTTTACCAATTGATGCGTACCGATTATGATATCGACTTTTCCTTCGGCTAGTTTTTGCAAGGTTTCACTTTTTTGCTTGGCACTTCTAAAGCGATTCAGATAGTTTACCGTAACAGGCATTTCTTTCAAACGTTCGGAAAAAGTACGAAAATGTTGGTAGGCTAAAATGGTAGTCGGAACCAAAACGGCCACTTGTTTTCCATTGTCAACGGCTTTAAAAGCAGCACGAATGGCTACTTCGGTTTTCCCAAAACCCACATCACCACACACCAAACGATCCATCGGGCGATCGCTTTCCATGTCCATTTTTACGTCGTTGGTTGCGGTAATTTGGTCGGGCGTATCTTCGTAAATAAACGAACTTTCCAATTCTTTTTGCAGGTAACTGTCGGGTGCACAAGCAAACCCTTTTTCCAATCGGCGTTTGGCGTACAATTGAATCAGATTGAAGGCAATGTGTTTGACTCGTGCTTTGGTTTTTTGCTTTAAGGCTTTCCAAGCACTAGATCCCAATTTGTAAATTTTAGGAACTGCACCATCTTTGCCATTGTATTTGGATATTTTGTGTAATGAATGGATACTCACATACACAATGTCATTATCAGCATACACGAGTTTGATGGCTTCTTGGGTTTTACCTTCCACCTGAATTTTCTGCAAACCGCCAAATTTTCCTATACCATGATCAATATGCGTCACATAATCGCCAACCGATAGTGTTGTCAGTTCTTTGAGTGTTAAGGTTTGTTTTTTCGAATACCCGTTTTTGATATTGAATTTGTGGTATCGCTCAAAAATTTGGTGGTCGGTGTAGCAGGCAATTTGGTTTTCCTCATCGTAAAATCCTTGGTACAAAGGAAAAACGATGGTTTGGTATTGTTTGCGAATATCCTCCTGACTTTCCGAATCCAAATCTTCAAAAATGCTGTGAAAACGGTTGGCCTGACTTTCATTGGCACACAACAAATAGTTTTTGATGCCGTTGAAATGATTTTCACTGAGTTTGTTGAGAAGTAAGTCGAATTGTTTGTTGAACGATGGTTGCGGTTGCATGTAAAACACTATGGTTTTATCTATGGTAAAGGTGTTGCCGCTTCCGATTTCAACTACAGTAAAATCCAATGCTTTTTTGAGGAACGATTGGTGATTAATAAACAATTCCTCGGGTTGGGCGTGTTGCACCTCTTTCGATAGTTTATCAAAGGCTTCAATCGCTTTGGCGTATAGTTTGTCTAATTGTGCGACAATTAAGTCGGTATTTTGTAAAAATAAAACCGTTTTTTCGTTGATGTAATCAAGAAAACTTTCGCGTGATTCATCCAGTAATTTATTCTCTACATTGGGAATAATACTGATTTTCTTTTGCGGTTGAATGGACAACTGCGTTTCTACATCAAAGGTTCGAATACTATCTACTTCATTGCCAAAAAATTCAATGCGATACGGATTATCGTTGGAAAACGAAAAGACATCCACAATACCACCACGAACCGAAAATTCGCCTGGTTCCGATACAAAGTCGACGCGTTTGAAGTTGTATTCAAATAACACTTCGTTGATAAAATCAATCGAAATTTGGTCGTTGACCGACACTTTTAAGGTGTTTTTTTCGAGTTCTTTTCGCGTTACTACTTTTTCGAAAAGGGCTTCAGGATACGAAACAATTATAGATGGTTTTTTGCGTGAATTGATGCGGTTAAGCACTTCGGCACGAAGTAGTACATTGGCATTATCCGTTTCTTCTATTTGATAAGGTCTTCGGTACGAACTGGGGTAAAAAAGGACATCTTGGTCGTTGATTAGATTTTCTAAATCATTGAGGTAATAGGCCGCTTCTTCTTTGTCTTGGAAGAGTAAAAGAAAAGGCAATTCACTTTTTTCAAAAACCGTTTTGATGATGAACGACAACGACGAACCTGCCCAACCTTTAATTTGAAGGCGGGAGTCTCTTTTTAAAATCGCATCGGCTAGCAGATTGACTTTGGCCGACTTTTCATAGACTTGAAGTAGGTTTTGTTTACTCAACGCCCATTTGTTTTTGAATCATTGTATTTGGAATTGCTCGTGCAGTGTCTTGAATTCGAATTCGATCGGGTTCGCCTGCTTCTTTCGGAATTTGACTTCGACGCACAATTTCTTCTAATTGAAGCTGTAGCGAAAGAATTTCAACGTTAATATCTTTCACGTTTTCAATCACTTTTTGATCTTGAATTTGATTCAAATTAATGAATAAATTCATCACTTTTATTTTGGTTTCGATAACTGTAATTCTACTGATTACTTGAGGTTTATTGAACTCGTACGGAATATTATTTTTTAAATCGCTTGCTTTTTTTGATAGTACTTTGGCTTTTCGTTGAAAGGCGCTTAATGTACTTTTTGGTTTTTGGTTGATTTCAGTTAAAAAGGATCGCCATTCCATCCAATTGTTTATTTTTCCTTGAACGGTTGGGTCTAGCGAACGAATGTTAAAAACCCACGCTCGGTTGATGTTGTTGAAGATTACTTCTTTTCTCTTGATTTCCTTTTGCTGTTCAATAAGACGAATTTTGTTTTCATCTTGACACGAAAACAAAAAAAGTGAAATAAAAAGAACGAGTACCGAAGGGAATTTCATTTACCTGATTTTAATTGCAAAAATACAAAAGTAGTGGTTTTGATAAAGCGAATATGTGAAAGGATTAATAAATTAATGATACGTGTAAATTACGATGTTCGAATTACGAAATCGTTATATTTGCACAGACATACAAACTAAACATGACAACTAAAATTTTAATCATTGGCGCGTGCGGACAAATAGGAACCGAGCTAACCACCAAATTAAGAGCTATTTATGGGAACGATAATGTAATAGCTTCCGATATTCGGAAATTAAACAACGATATCGTTAATAACGGAATTTTTGAAGTAGTCAATGCGCTCGATTACAACCAAATTGAACATTTGATTGAACAATACCAAATTACCGATGTGTATTTGATGGCCGCTTTACTATCAGCTACGGCCGAAAAAAACCCGGCTTTTGCATGGGATTTGAATATGAATTCACTTTTCCATGTATTGAATCTGGCGAAAGCCAAAAAAATAAAAAAGATATTTTGGCCTTCAAGTATAGCGGTTTTTGGACCGACTACACCACGCGAAAATACGCCACAATATACTATCATGGAACCCACAACGGTGTACGGAATTTCGAAACAAACAGGCGAACGCTGGTGTGAATACTATTACCACCAGTATGGTGTAGATGTGCGCAGCATTCGTTACCCTGGATTAATCAGTTGGACAACCGAACCTGGTGGCGGAACGACCGATTATGCGGTAGATATTTATCACAAAGCACTCGGGAAAGGATCTTTTGAGTGTTTTTTATCGGAAGACACCAAATTACCAATGATGTACATGGACGATGCGATTCGCGCCACAGTTGAGATTATGCAAGCCGATGCCAACGATATT